>JBFEXW010000074.1:0-8808 GCA_041562495.1 Marinobacterium sp.
CTGATCAAAAGCCTGATCAACTCGCCCGGCATAAAACTGATTGGCAACATCACTAACCGAACCCAGAAGTCCGTTGATTGCATCGACCTCACCTGAATCAAGCTCACCTTTAACGCTGAACTGATAGTGAGTAGAACCGGAAGAACCAAACTGCCAATTGTCGCCCTGCTGACTGATTGCTGACTGATCACTGCTGGAGAAACGGATCTGTACCTGATCGCCATCCTGAGTCAGCAGATTAATCATCATCGACTGTCGGGTCTCAGCGAACACCTGAGCAGATGATTGGACCTGTCCAACTGACTGGACGGCGGGATCAATAGCCGACAACGCATCCAGTGTCGCTGATTTGGTGTCGCTGACCAGACCATCAATCTGGTCAGTAAATTGAGGAAGCTTAGACAGGATATCCCGAGCTTCCGCAAAGCCCTTCTCGACCCCTTTAACGGCACTCTGATACATCTGAGACAGGCGCTCATTTGAGGCGCCACGCTGCGCTGCCGCGTTCAGCCCTGCTGCGACAAAATCACTGATACGTGACGCAACCTTTTCAGGTGAATAATCACTGGGATCAGTCCTAATCAGCCCATCCAACTGAGTCTGAGAAAGATGCGCACTCAGGGTGTCCATAATCTGTTTCTGCGCAGTTTTTGTATCCTGCGCATCAGATTTTGCTGGTACCTGATTGTAAAAGTTATTCAGGTAGCTCGGTGTATTAGATACAACCTGCATGACTTCACCCATTCTCAAAACTTCATTACTACTGTAATCGGCCAACCACCCGACCTGTTAAATGAATATGATTCAGCTTGAAAGAGATATGAGCAGATCTCAGAACAACTACTAAAAATTTCATCTTGTTTTCAAATCTAATGAATATGATTCAAGGTTATACTTGGTAGCAACAGATCTACGAATATGCACGAGGATGTTATGGCACTTAGCCTGGACACAAAGCTAACAAGCTCAGAACAGGGCGTTTACCTGATTGGAACCACCCCTCCAAAAGAGGGAACCGATGATCAGAAGATGGGTGAAATAGCCGATAAACTGCTTAGCCGCCTCAAAGAGATCGAACATGACGGCATGATCATCTATGACATTCAGGATGAAAGTGCGCGAATCGATACGCCGCGCCCGTTCCCATTTACCCGGACACGCGATCCGCGAGATTATGCCGCACTGATCGCCGCCAAGGACAAGCGCCAGACGATAACCTATAAAAGTGTCGCGCAGCGCGACAAAGCCGACTTCAACGCCTGGCTGACAGACACCTGTGAGACCTACCGGCAAAAAAATATTGTTCTGGTCGGCAGCCCCTCTTCCGAAGGCGATATCCGACTGACATTGAATGAAGCTTATAACGAAATCCAGAACTCCGGCCTGAATATCAATCTCGGTGGTGTCACAATCGCAGAACGTCACGCTAAGAAAGGGAACGAACATCTGCGCCTGATCGATAAGCAGGCGCAGGGCTGTAGCTTCTTTGTATCTCAGGCAGTGTATAACCCCCAGGCCACCATTGATCTGATATCTGCGTATGGCCGGGAATGCCGTGAACTAAACATAACACCAGCACGCATTATTCTGACATTTACCCCCTGCGGCAGCTCAAAAACACTAACCTTTATGGAGTGGCTGGGTATCTCCGTACCTGAAGCGACTAAATACCGGATACTGGATGCCGAGAACCCGCTGAAAGAGTCACTACGTATCTGCTACGCCAATCTGAACCAGATCCTCGATGCGGTTACATATCTTGATGTACCTCTCGGACTGAACATTGAAAGTCTGACCAATCGCAAAGAGGAGATTGATGCGGCTATTCAGTTGTACCGTCTGCTGAAGGCACGGATGGAACTGGCGCTGGCATCTCGGGCGGTGGGGATCTAAGTTCAGCGAGTTGCTGCTCTAACTGCGTGCGCTGTTCGCTGAGTTGCTTAAACTGCTCTGGCGCCCAGCGCAGCTCCTGCTTTTCGACATTCAGGTCATAATCAACCTGCGACAGTATATCCATACCCAGCAACCCCTGATGTCCTGCATCCCCCTGATAATCGATCACCTGTACTCTGGCAGGTTTGATCGTAAACGGACCGATTGACAGCTTATCGAGATTCATCTCGTATAGATCGATACTCTGACCACTGGCAACCCTAGCCTGCCCCACCGGCTGCCCAACAGCGCCGAGAGGGTTGACCGCATCGCGATGAAATACCGTGCGATTAGCGCCAGTATCGAGCAACAGGTTTAGCTGCTTGCTACGGTTGCCCCTGGAAACATTGACCGGAACACTAATCTGATTGTTAGTTGCATGTATAGGTGATGCCTGAAGCGCCAGCAGTCGATCGATATTGCGAAGCGCTCTTTCAAGCTGTGCAATCTTCTGCAGACGCTGAGACTCCTGTATCTGAGCCTCAGTTACCTTAACTTCGACTCTCGTTTCAAGCTGATCACGATACTCCTGTGGGACCTGATAGATACGATCAACAAATACCCGCTTTCCCTGAGCGTCACGATACTCATAGATCTCAGCCTGAGCTACTGAACAGCAGAGCAGAAGTAGCTTAGCCGCCAGCCAGCTTGACCTTAAAACCCTGTTTATCCAGCAGCGCTTTGATCTTTTCACGATGATCGCCCTGTATCTCAATCACACCCGCTTTCAGACTACCGCCTGTACCGCAAGTTTGCTTCAGTTTTTTCAACAGCGGTTTGAGCTCAGCTTCACTCAACGGAATACCGCTGATTGTTGTTACCCCTTTACCCTTTCGTCCGGCAACTTCGCGACGTATACGAACCACGCCATCCATAGTTGCCAGACGCGCCTGCTCTGCGATCTCGTTACAACGACAGGCATCGAGAGCTTCTCCGCACTCAGGGCAAAGCGCCCCCTTCTCCGTCGAATAAACCAGCTTACTTAACTGATCAGATAGTGATACCATTTAACAACCTCAAACTCGTATACCACCGCCAATCTGACGGGCCAGATAACTTGCATAGGAATCGGTCATGCCGCTGATGAAATCCAGCGCTCGCATGTAACCATAATAGAGCGAATCCTCTGATCCAGGTGCATGTATCCCCATCAGATCCATAATCTTCTGGCTGCGATACCCCAGATCATCGGCAGACTTCTGATGTTTATCCCAAACCGCTTCTACGAAAGCCTCAACCAACACACCCAGAATCGTGTACGCGCCTACTTCAAGTTCCGCTTTTCGGGTATCAGGAAACACCCGCTGCCGTGCCAGAGATTTAGCAGCGGCCAAACCGTCACGCACCATAGCCTCACCATCAGACAGTAGCTCGCCCTGATATTCTCCGATCATGATATCCGGCAATCGATCAGCGAAAACAGAGACCACTGAATCGACCATATTTTCCATAGCACGTCCGCGCAATGCAGAGATTTTCCTGCGTGATGATGCCTGAGTCGCAAAGATCTCATCATCAAAATCGAGATCGCCACAAAGCTCCAGCAGAATCGGTTTCACCTCATCAAAACTGAGCAGATTCAACTCAATCGCATCTTCAAGATCAAGGATCGCATAACAGATATCATCAGCAGCCTCCATCAAGAAGCTGAGTGGATGACGGCACCAACGCTCATCATCAACCTGGATCAAACCGAGATCGCGCGACAGAGAACGCAGTATCTCCAGCTCAGTCTGATAGCAGCTGAATTTCCCTTTTCGGCCACCATGCTTAGCGGTCCAGGGGTACTTCAACAGGGCTCCCAGCGTCGGATAGGTCAGGCGCAGACCACCGGAAAACAGGTGATTTTCGATTCGGGTAACTACGCGAAACCCCTGAGCATTACCTTCAAAGGTCATCAGATCGAGGCGCTCTGCTTCTGTCAGTGACGCAAAACGCGGATCGTCTTTACGCTGTCTGAACCAATCGCGAATCGCATACTCGCCAGCATGACCAAAGGGGGGATTACCAATATCATGCGCAAGACAGGCAGACTGAACGATTGTCCCGAGATCATCCGCTGAAATTCCCTCGGGCAACTGATCGACGATCAGTTCTCCTGCCCGGATTCCCAGACTACGCCCGAGGCTTCCCACCTCAATTGAGTGAGTAAGACGCGTATGGATATGGTCATTGAGCGACATGGGATGAACCTGGGTTTTACGCCCAAGCCGGCGAAAGGCACTGGAAAATATGATCCGGTCGTGATCTTTATGGAAACGGCTTCGCCCCCGTTCATTCTCTGAGGGTAAACTATGCCCATAGCGCTTGGGGTTGAGCAGTTGACTCCAGTCCATCCATCTCTCCTATCAACAACCAGAGAGAGTTTGACCTCAGCCCGCACTAATTTCCACCCCTGAGCCCAACTATTCGGCCGACTGATAGGCTGAGAGTGAACGCTGCCGGGCCAACTTATAATCCAGAATCGGAGCTGGACGTCCTAACGCCTGGCCCGCTCCCGGCTCATGACGAAGTTTGGCGGGAACCCCAGCCAGTTCGGGCAACCAACGAATCAGGAACTCACCCTCGGGATCGAACTTTTTACTTTGAGCGGTCGGATTGAAGATTCTGAAATAGGGGGCTGCATCAGCGCCGACCGAGGCCGACCACTGCCAGCCGCCAAGATTTGACGAAAAGTCGGCATCAATCAGTTGCTCGATAAAAAAACGCTCCCCATCCCGCCAGTCAATGCCCGCCAGCTTTGTCAGAAAACTGGCAACGACCATTCTCAGGCGGTTATGCATCCACCCTGTAGCCCGCAACTGTTTCATCGCTGCATCAATAATCGGAAACCCGGTTTCACCACGACACCAGGCCTCAAAATATTGATCGTTTTTTTGCCAGCGAATACGAGCCTCAACGTCAGGTCGGAAAGGCTCAAATCGCGAAAGAGCGGGATAAGCCTGCATCAGATGCCGATAAAACTCACGCCAGATAAGCTCATTCAACCAACTGGATTCCAACCAGCTGTCATCCCTGTATTTGGCACTCACCAGATGCATCAACTGGCGAGGTGAGATAGCACCGATCGTAAGATAGGGCGAAAGCTCAGACGTCCCCCGCACTGCAGGATAATCCCGCTTAAGGGCATAGTCTGATTCGCGTTCTTCGACAAACGCATACACCCGCTGCCTGATAGAGTCCGAGTCTACTGGCCAGTACTCAGGATCATAGGAAAGCGATTGCCAGTTAAGATCTTTCGGCACCGAATCCGAAACCTCACCCGACTGAGGCAGGCTCCCCTTAACCGGTATGATCGGCGAATCAAACTGAACCAATCTGCGACGCCAGGCACGGGCAAAAGGTGTATAGACCTTAAACATCTCCCCCTGCCCCGTCAGCACTTCGCCGGGTGGAATAATCAGCTCACCATCAAACACACTGACCTTAACACCCTGCGCTGATAACAACCGGACAACCGACTGGTCACGCAACGCTTCATTCAAGGGATACTCACGATTAAAAAACAGCTGTTCAACGCTGTGTGCCTGAGCAAAAGCGAGAAGTTTTTCGGGCGTCTTATTAAAATGCTCCGCATTAATCACTTTCAGAGCGATTCCAAGTCCGGAAAGCTCCTTCTCAACCTCAAGCAAGCGTGCCCGCCATAATCCGATTCGGCGTGGCGATTCCCGATGCTCATCCCAGCTCTCTGGTGTAAGACAGACAACGGCAATAGCCGGCGTACCCTGCGACATTACGGCAGCAACCGCAGGATTCGCCTGTATACGCAGATCATTTCTAAACCAGATAAGATTCATAGCATCGATACTATCCAATATGTCCGATCAGCAGAGTGTAGCCTCAATCGTCTGAATCGACTAACGTAAGGAGAGCTCAATCGTTAACTAAACCAAGGTACAGGAATGAAGAAACTAGCCGCTACTGCACTCTCTTTGATACTCCCTCTGGCACTCTCGCTTACCCCCTTTGCTGTTCATGCAGAAACACTGGTTAAGCTGGAAACAACTCTTGGCGATATAACGCTGTCTCTTGATGAAAATCGCGCGCCAAAGACCGTTGAGAATTTTATCAATTATGTGGACTCCGGGTTCTATAACGGCTTGGTTTTCCATCGCGTCATACCCAACTTCATGATTCAGGGTGGTGGAATGACGGCTGATATGGCACCGCGTGCAACCAACGATCCGATCCAGAATGAAGCGAATAACGGACTGCTGAATAAACGCGGCAGTATCTCAATGGCACGTACCAACGCGCCGCACAGTGCCACATCGCAGTTTTTCATCAACACAAAAGATAACGATTTTCTGAACTATGCAGCCGGTAATCCGGGCTATGCCGTATTTGGTCAGGTTATCGATGGGATGGATGTAGTCGATCAGATTAGCCAGGTCAAAACAGGTATCAGAAGCTACTACGAGAATGTTCCGACCACGCCAATTGAGATCAAATCAGCGAACCGTATTACCGAGCCAACACAGTAAAAAGAGCGGCCGCTCTAATTCGAACGCCGCTGATCTGATTCAGCGGCGTACCACCGCATAGTCGCCATTGAGTACCAGTTGCGGCTGTTCTTCGGGTCCGATACAGACAGAGAGCGACAGGCGAGCACGCCCCCGATCTTCAAAACGCTGCCAGAATGCATCAAGCATGGAATCCTCTGGCAGACTCACCTCGGAGGTAAACCGTCCAGTGACCGGCGCATAATAGCTGACTTCGCTTTTGGCGATCATCACATCCGCGCTAATCCTCTTTGACTCCAGCCAACGCGTAATCAACGCCCAACCGGAAAGTGTCGCCAGTCCGGATGTCGCAGCAGCAAACCCAGTTCCTTTATCATTGATATTCGGAGCCAGAGGTGCACTTAGACTTAACGAGCGACCATCGAACTCCAGACAATCTATCTGCATCGCTTCGGTCAGAGGAATAGCCTGATGTAGCCAGTCCAGAAAAGCGGCGTTATCCATTAACCCCAACGCCCCACAAAAGGCGCAGGATCAGTTTCAGCAGCCACCCTGACTTTCGGCGAGGTACCCAGATAGATAAAGCCGACTATCTGCTCATTCTCCTGACAACCCAGCGCCTCTTTCACCACCGGATCAAATGCCAGAGGACCGCTGCGCCACATCGCGCCAAGCCCCTGAGCGTAAGCACTCTGAACAATTGCATGCGCGGCACAACCTGCAGTTATTAGCTGCTCATCTGCTGGCACCTTGGGATGCTGCTGAATTGATGCGATCGCGACAATGATCATCGGCGCACGGAATGCCATCGTACGCAGTTTTTTCTGTTTGGCTTCATCCGATTCTGGATCACTGAGTAATCCTGCTTTTAGATAAAGCTCACCCAGTTTATCCAGCCCCTCGCCCTCAACAACCAAAAATCTGTAGGGCTGAAGACCTCCATGATCTGGCGCACGTAATGCCGCTTTAAACATCTCATCAAGCTGATCCTGCGAAGGCGCAGGCTCACGCAGTGCCGGACTTGAGGCACGTGTTTTCAGAAGCTGAAGAGCATCCATATTCTCTCCTTACTGACGCGAAAGACGCGGGTTACCCGGACGATCGCTGAGACTTGACCGGTAGGGGTTAATATCCAGTCCGCCGCGACGAACATAGCGCGCATAAACACTCAACTTCTGCGGTCTGCAGCGATTCCAGATATCCATGAAGATCGTTTCGACACACTGTTCATGAAAATCACCATGCTCCCGGTAGGAGATCAGATACCCCAGTAAGCCGCGCTCATCGATCTTCGGCCCCTGATAACGGATCTGTACACTCGCCCAGTCTGGCTGCCCCGTTACCGGACAGTTGGACTTAAGCAGATGGCTAACCAGCGTCTCCTGTACCGTCTCATTACCGGTAGTCAGTAGCTGAGGGGCGGGCTCATAGTGTTCAACACTGATATCCAGATCATCAATGCAGTGCCCGCTGAGACTTCCCATCTCAACCCGGTCTTTGGGGGAAAATAGCTTCACCTCAACCTCAGCTCCCGCCGCTTTGGAGAGATCCTGTTTCAGATAGGAAACCACCTCTTTATCACTACCAAAACGGGTCAGGTTATAGGAGTTCAGATAGAGCTTGAACGACTTGGATTCGATGATATGCGTTGAACTGGCAGGTATCCGAAACTCAGCCAATGCGACAACAGGTTTACCACGACTGTTGAGCCAGCTGAGCTCATATGCATTCCAGATATCAACGCCGCGAAACGGGAGCGTTTTCCGGTCAATCCCCTTTTTCTGCCAGTTAATATCCCGTGCAATAGGATAAAGCAGTGAAGGATCATAACGGTTTACATAGGTAGTACCCTTGCCCAGAGGAGACTGAGCAACGCTTTCATGCTCAGTCATTAGCTACGAATCCCTTTACCAACTTTCAGCAACCGCATTGAAAACGCGGCCAACACAGCGATGAATCCGAGGATCATCGCATAGGCGAACCCCACATTGATATCGCTGACTCCGAGAATGCCATATCTGAAGGTGTTCACCATATAGAGAATCGGATTCAGCTTGGACACCCACTGCCAGAACTCCGGCAACAGTGAGATCGAGTAGAACACACCACCGAGATAGGTCAGCGGCGTCAGAATAAAGGTCGGCACTATAGCTATATCATCAAAGCTGTTGGCAAAGACCGCGTTAATAAAGCCACCGAGCGCAAACACAACCGCCGTCAGGAAAACGATACTGATAGTAATCAGCGGATGAGCGATATTCAGATCGGTAAAAAACAGCGACAGCAACGTAACGATGAAACCCACCGCCAGACCACGGGTGACGCCGCCAATAACATAACCCGCCAGAATCACATAATTAGGTACCGGAGCCACCAGCAGCTCTTCGATATGGCGCTGAAACTTGGTACCAAA
>JBFEXW010000075.1:0-8806 GCA_041562495.1 Marinobacterium sp.
CCTATCATCGATAGATTCACTGAAGAGATGGATGAAATTTCGCTTAGCGATGTACTACTGGATGACGGACACACGGCTGATAACCTAAGATTAGTGCTGATCAAAAGCGAAGAGTTAAATACCCGCTTGCTTTTAATAGAGTCTCTTTCTCAAGGGTAAGTTTTCTGGAATTAGCCGAGGATGAAGAAGGTCGCATGATAGAACGGGAGATCGACAACAGCGTTCTGGTCTGGGTTGTGGATCCGGAGGGGCAGATACTTCAGCGCCCTACTCCGCTACCCGGGGTCAGAGACGATCAGTCCGCAACCGCTATCACTGAGGTTATTGACCCGACTGATCCAGAAACAGCGCTACTGGCGCTGCTTAAAAAGCAGCAGAACTTCGTTGCTCGCCTGTGGGAGCTTAGCGAACCCGCTTTTTTAATCCACTCGCATTCCACTTCGCAGGGCTACCAGATCGCTGCCAAGCCACTCTTTACCCACCCGCAACAGTTTGAGATGCTGGGAGTGGATCCGGAATCCCTCCCTGATAGAGCGCTAACCCAGTTCTATCTGGACAAGATAGCATCGTTTGAAACCGAAATAGAGCTGCGCTCTCAAGAACTGATACACTCTGAACGCATGGCTTCTATCGGCACCCTCGCCGCCGGGGTCGCCCATGAGATAAACAACCCGCTGGCCTATGTTAAAAGCAACCTGATCTCACTCAACGGTTTTATGAAGCCGCTGCTTGGCACCATCGATAAACTACTTGAACTTGATGTGCAAGATAAGCAACTGTCAGCCATTCTCAAAAAGCATCACCTTCTTGAAAATCGGGATGAGCTGAAGTTTATTAGCGAAGATACCGTTGATATTCTTGATGATCTGCAGGATGGCGTTGATCGTATCGTCACGATTGTCAGCGGTCTGCGTCAGTATTCTCACACCGCGGCTAACGCAAAAGAGCCGATTGATCTGAATGACGTTATTCGTACCGCCGTTGAACTGTCACGTAATGAGATTAAACATCGCGGCACCGTAGAGCTGTCACTCGAACAGCTACCGTTTATCGAAGTAAACAGCAGCGAACTGACACAGGTAATAGTCAATCTGCTGGTGAATGCGGCTCAGGCGCTGGATAAGCCCTCAGGCCGAATTCTGGTGCGTAGCAGCGCTGATCAGAACAGCGTAACGGTTGAGCTGGAGGATAACGGCTCAGGCATCAGCGAAGCGGATCTTTCACAAATTTTCACCCCGTTCTTCACGACCAAACCTGTTGGCGAAGGAACAGGATTGGGACTTGCAATCAGTCAACGGATCGTTGAAAAGCATCAGGGTGAGATCAGTGTCGAAAGTACACCCGGTGAAGGCACGTTGTTCAGACTCACCTTTCCCAGAACAGCGAATCAGTAATAGTTAGGCAACTCAGGCTGTATGTGATCCACTGGCTTGGCACAGAATCGCTAAGCTGATGCTTGGCTGATGATTCGCGGCTATCGCTCACTCGGCACACGCATTCTGCTGCTGATCTTTATTCCGCCCATCGAGCTCTTTGCAACGATGATCTATGAGGTCCGAAAAGGGTCAGCGGAACGTCTGTCGAAAGTCTGAATCTCGCGATAAAAACCTTCTCATAAACGATCAACCTCGCTATAGCAGTACAACTGGGTTCAACCAGCTCTATCGATACGCTTACGCCCTACATGCGAGAATTTATCAACGGTAAGGATAGCGGCGTTGTCTATCTGGCGACCGCCGATGCGTCCGGTAAGCTGATCGCAGCCACAGATGAGATACCGGACTTTTCCGGAATAGAGAACAATCTCCCGATAGATCGGGTATTTAACCGCGACGATATCTATGACGTTTCTATGCTGATTCTACTCTCGTCGGATGAAGCAGGTGCTCTCTATTACGGTCTGTCACTGGCGGGGATCTCAAAAGAGACACGGACAATATATGATCAATATACAACTGATCGCGACCAGAACTGGGGCTGCCACTCCCTCGCTGCTGGAGGGGTTGAACGAGGGTACCCTTAAAGCACTCTATCTCGGCACACGAAATACACTGGCAGACGGGACTTGCGTCACAGTTTACGATTCTGATGATCAGGAGCTGTGAACAGCTTTTTATAAAGATGTTCTCTATATGACGCCCCTGCAGTTGCACTCCTACTGGGCAAAACGGGTATTTACCAGTTCGGGCCGGCTGCCGAAACAGCTATCCGATGCTGAACTGCAAGAACGGTTTGCAGAATCAGCAACGGCAATCGCTGGGCATCGGATAACTATGACTATCCGGTGCTCATTTCAGCGAGCCATGCTTAAGCCTTTCCAGTTCGTCGCGATATTTAGCCGCTTTCTCAAACTCAAGATTGCGTGATGCCTCATACATCAGATCTTCGAGACGGTTCATCTCCTTCGCTAGCTGATCGCTGCTGAGCATCTGTACATCAGCCTGATACAGAGCATCCGGTTCAGCCGCCTTAGCCTGTTTACCACGCCCAATCTTGCGACCCGGAATAGTGGCGCCCTCCATGATATCCGCGACAGATTTGCGAATCCCTCTGGGGGTAATTCCATGCTCCTCGTTAAACAGTAACTGTTTTATACGACGCCTCTCGGTTTCATCCATCGCGCGCATCATTGAGCCGGTCATCCGGTCAGCATAGAGAATCGCCCGACCATTCAGGTTACGAGCGGCACGACCAATGGTCTGAATCATCGAAGTTTCAGAACGCAAAAAGCCCTCTTTATCCGCATCTAAAATGGCTACCAGCGCAACCTCGGGCATATCAATCCCTTCACGCAGCAGGTTTATACCGACCAGTACATCAAACTCGCCGATACGCAGATCACGGATAATCTCAACACGCTCAACCGTATCGATGTCTGAGTGCAGATAGCGAACCCGGACATTGTGCTCTGCGAGATATTCGGTAAGGTCTTCGGCCATGCGTTTGGTTAAAACAGTTACCACAACACGCTCATCACGCGCAGTCACCTTATGAATCTCGCCGAGAAGGTCATCAACCTGAGTCTGCGCCGGGCGCACCTCAACAATCGGATCGACCAGTCCGGTTGGGCGAACCACCTGCTCCACGATCTGTTGTGCATGTTCCGCTTCGTATTTGCTCGGTGTCGCGGAGACAAAGATCATCTGCGGTGCCAGTGTTTCCCACTCCTCAAACTTCAGCGGGCGGTTATCCAGTGCCGACGGCAACCTGAATCCATACTCAACCAGTGTTTCTTTACGCGAACGGTCACCGCGATACATCGCCCCCAACTGAGGAACAGTCACATGGGATTCATCAATCACCAGCAGGGCGTTGTCTGGAAGATATTCAAACAGGGTTGGCGGTGGCTGCCCGGGACCACGCCCCGACAGATAACGGGAGTAGTTCTCAATTCCGGAGCAGTATCCCAGCTCCAGTATCATCTCGATATCGTAAAGTGTCCGCTGCTCAAGCCGCTGAGCTTCTACCAGCTTGTCATTGTCACGCATCTGCTTGAGACGCTCGCGCAACTCCTCCTTGATATGCTCCACCGCCTCGAGCAGTGTCTCGCGTGGCGTTACATAGTGAGTTTTAGGATAAACCGTAGCACGCGGCACCTTACGCAGCACCTCACCAGTCAGTGGATCAAACCAGGCCAGCTCCTCCACCTCATCATCAAACAGCTCGACACGTAGCGCTTCCTTCTCGGATTCAGCCGGGAAAACATCAATCACATCGCCGCGCACCCTATAAGTACCACGATGCAGTTCAGTTTCGTTTCGCGTGTACTGGAGCTCTGCCAGTCGTCGCAACAGGCCGCGCTGATCGATTCGATCACCACGGTCAAGATGTAACATCATCGCGAGATAAGCCTTGGGATCGCCCAAACCATAGATGGCTGAAACAGTCGCTACGATAATCGCGTCATCGCGCTCTAAAAGTGCCTTGGTAGCACTCAAACGCATCTGCTCGATATGGTCATTAATTGAGGCATCCTTCTCAATGAAGGTATCCGACGAGGGGACATAGGCCTCTGGCTGGTAGTAATCGTAGTAGGAGACGAAGTATTCAACCGCATTATTCGGAAAAAATTCCCGAAACTCGCCATAAAGCTGTGCAGCAAGTGTTTTGTTGTGCGCAAGGATGATCGTCGGGCGCTGTACCTTCGAAATAACGTTGGCGATGGTGAAGGTCTTACCTGAACCGGTAACCCCCAGCAGCGTCTGCGCTGCCAGGCCCGACTCCAATCCATCGACCAGTCCCGCAATTGCCGTTGGCTGGTCACCTGCAGGCTCGAACGGAGAACTCACCTTAAAGACTGATTTCATGCCACCTCTGCCCTGATCACCAGAAATACATCCATTAAAAAAAATCACCAAGAATATGTAGATTTCAAACCTCAGGGATTATACGCACTATCTTTTATCTGTATAATTTATACCCGAAAAATTCATGATTCCGAGGGATCCCGATTGGACGTTCAACTCTCAGACCGTGTCAACAGCATCAAACCTTCCCCTACCCTAGCGGTAACTAACCGTGCTGCTGAGCTTCGTGCTCAGGGTCAGGATATTATTGGCCTAGGCGCGGGCGAACCTGATTTCGATACACCAGATCATATCAAAGCTGCCGCTATTGAAGCGATCAACGCAGGTATGACCAAATACACTGCAGTTGATGGCACACCCGCGCTGAAGAAAGCGATTATCAGCAAGTTAAAGCGTGATAATGGACTTGAGTATGCGTCCAATCAGATTCTGGTATCAAGCGGTGGCAAGCAGAGCTTCTTCAATATGGCTCTTGCACTACTGAACGAAGGTGACGAAGTCGTTATTCCTGCACCTTATTGGGTCTCCTACCCTGACATGGTACTGGTTGCCGATGCTACGCCTGTGATCGTAACGACTACTCAGGAACAGCGTTTCAAGATGACCGCTGAGCAGTTGGAAAACGCTATCACTGATAAAACCCGTCTGGTGGTGTTAAACAGCCCATCAAACCCAACAGGTGTTGCTTATACGCTGGATGAACTCAAAGCGCTTGCTGAAGTACTGAAGCGCTATCCGGAGATTATCGTTGCAACTGACGATATGTATGAACATATCCGTTTTAATAATCTGTCATTCGTTAATATCCTTGATGCAGCACCAGAGCTTTATGAGCGCACCGTTGTACTGAACGGCGTATCTAAAGCCTACTCGATGACAGGTTGGCGTATCGGCTATGCAGCTGGCCCTGCCAAGCTGATCGGCGCGATGAAGAAGGTTCAGTCACAGAGCACATCTAACCCCTGTTCAATCGCACAAGCCGCAGCAACGGCTGCACTGGATGGCGATCAGAGCTGTGTAGACCAGATGGTTATAGCGTTTAAAGAGCGTCACAACTATGTAGTGAAAGCACTGAACGAGATTCCTGGTGTTGACTGCATTCCAGCAGACGGCACCTTCTATGCGTTCCCAAGCTTCCAGTCGATCATTGAAGGTTCTGACAAGTTTGCAGATGACATCGCACTGGCTGAATACCTGCTACAGGAAGCCGGCGTTGCGCTGGTTCCGGGTTCTGCCTTCGGAGCTCCCGGTAATATGCGCCTCTCTTTCGCAACAAGTCTGGACGTGCTCAAAGAGGCAATTTCACGTATTGCAAAAGCACTGAGTTAATCAGACATACCCGCGAAGATAAAAAACCTGCCATGTGCAGGTTTTTTTATCTCCGAAAAAAACAGATCCATTGTTATGTACTACTGTCAGCTATTCGCAGCATCTAAATTAACGGCAGCAAACGTAACGGATAGTCTAGTCAAAAAGACTAACAAACCAGCCAATGAAACAAACTTTTACCTCTCTTTACAACAATAAACGGTAGCGATTCTCGCTGAGTCTATTAGTATTAGACTATACAAATATAGTCGGCCCCTGATAGCGGGCGCTGTGTAATTAGGAAGAATGGCATGAAATCAGCTTTATCTCAGGCAATAGGCATAGCTCTGGCTGCGACGCTGGGTTTTTCTCAGGTTCAGGCTGCAGCGTTAAGTGATATCTATGAGCTGGCACGTAACAATGATCCTCAGCTTCAGTCAGCCCAAGCAGAATCACTTGCCGGCCAACAGGCTGTGCCACTCAATCGGGCAGCGTTGCTTCCCAGCGTGACACTCACCGGCCAGATATCCCGAACAGATACCGGCAACGCAAAAACCAGCTACTCAAACGGTATGACACTAAGCCTGAGCCAGGCAGTCTTCGATCTCACTAAGTGGTATAACCTGGAACGTGCAAAAACCCTTACGGAGAAAGCCAAACTGGGATTAGCTGCCGCCGAACAGGGGCTGATACTGCGCACCCTGAGCGCCTATATGGATGTTCTGCGTGCCCAGTCAACACTTGAAGTTGCAAAATCGAAAGAGCGCGCCCTGCAACGGCGCCTTGATCAGGTTAATGCCCAGTTTGACGTTGGTCTGATCGCAATTACCGATGTTCTCGAAGCGCGTGCATCCTATGACTCAGCACGCGTCGAGCTGATTGATGCGGAAGGAACTCTGGATAACAGCTATGAAGCGATCGAACGGCTGACCGGACAGACAGTTAGCGTCATTGACAAACTAAGCCCGGACTATCCGATCATGGGCGTTGATCAGGATCAGAAAGCATGGATAGAGAAAGCGCTGAGCAGTAATCTGGAGCTGCGCGTTGCCAAGCTCAATGAGCAGGCCGCTACTGAGAATGTAAAAGCTTATGGTGCGGCTGGGTTACCTACGCTGTCGCTGGGGATTTCCGCAAAAGAGGGTAATGACAGATATCAGTCGTTTGACAACAGCATCGGCCTGACACTTAGTGTTCCACTATTCCTTGGTGGCTATACCACTGCCGCAGAGCAGCAGGCGCAGTATCAGGGGCAGCAGGCGATGCATGACTATGAAGATGCATCCCGCAAGGTCACTCAGCAGACCCGCACCTTGCTCAGAGATATCTCCACCAGCCTTGCCAGTGTTAACGCACGAATGAAGAGCATTGAATCGCGTGAAAAGGCGCTGGAAGCAACTTCGCAGGGGTTTGAGGTTGGCACACGCAACGTAGTTGATGTGCTGGATGCTGAAAATGCCCTCTATCAGGCACGTCTGGCCTATGCCGATGCCCGAATCGGTCATATTGCCACGCTATTCAACTTTAAACAGATGGTCGGAACGCTGAGCCCCGAAGATATTTACACACTCGATCAGTGGCTGAAGCCCTGATCACCTTTCTGATACTGGGTCATCTGCGATAACCCTCCTACAGAATACTCCGTAGGAGGTGTTTGCCCATAAGGCAGGTGCCGACCACTTAGTTTACATCAAACCTGGGCGCCCCCGACCCCGATTATTCGTAATCGGTAATCGGCGGGCAGGTGCAAACGAAGTGACGATCACCGTAAACGTTGTCAATACGGTTTACCGTCGGCCAGAACTTGCTTTCACGCTGCTGAGCCATCGGGAAGATCGCCTGCTCAATCGTGTAAGCGCGATCCCAGCCTTCGGAGATATCTGCCATTGTATGTGGCGCATTACGCAGCGCTGTTGCCTCTTCAGCGATCTGTCCCGCTTCAACGGCAGCGATCTCTTTACGAATTGAGACCATTGCATTGATGAAACGATCAAGCTCAGCCAGAGACTCTGACTCCGTAGGCTCAACCATCAGCGTTCCCGGAACAGGAAACGACATAGTTGGCGCATGGAAGCCGTAGTCCATCAGACGCTTGGCGATATCCTCTTCAGTGATCCCTGTCGCTTCTTTAAGTGGACGTATATCGAGTATACAATCGTGTGCAACACGCCCCTTCTTACCGCGATAGAGAATCGGATAGTGAGGCTCAAGCGCTTTTGCCACGTAGTTTGCATTCAGAATAGCCAGCTCGGTTGAGTCTTTCAGCCCCTTGGCACCGAGCATACGGATATACATCCATGTGATTGTCAGAATCAGCGCTGAACCAAAAGGTGCCGCTGAAACCGCGCCATTGGCCGGATCCACTCCCTCTACCGGACTCACCTTATGACTGGAAAAGAATGGCGCCAGATGCTTTTTAACGCCGATAGGGCCCATACCCGGACCACCGCCGCCGTGGGGAATAGCGAAGGTTTTGTGCAGGTTAAGGTGTGAAACATCAGCGCCGATCCAACCCGGTTTAGATAATCCCACCTGAGCATTGAGGTTGGCACCATCGAGATACACCTGCCCCCCATGCTGATGGATCAGGTCACAAATCTCGACTACAGACTCCTCAAACACACCGTGAGTCGATGGGTAGGTGATCATCAGTGCAGAAAGCTGCTCTGAGTACTGCTCCACCTTGGCACGAAGATCTTCAATATCAACGTTACCCTGATTATCACAGGCAACCACGACGACCTTCATATCCATCATCGCAGCAGATGCCGGATTGGTACCGTGTGCAGAGGATGGAATCAGACAGACATTGCGATCTCCCTGACCGATCGATTCCTGATACTTACGAATCGCCAGCAGACCTGCATATTCGCCTGATGCGCCTGAGTTGGGCTGCATCGAAATTGCATCGTAACCGGTAATCTCTACCAGCCAGTCTTCTAGCTGCTTGATCAAGGTGCGATAACCGACAGACTGGTCAGCCGGTACAAAGGGGTGCATATCCGTGAATTCAGGCCAGGTGACCGGCGCCATCTCACTGGAGGCGTTGAGTTTCATAGTGCAGGATCCAAGCGGGATCATGCCGTGAACTAGTGAATAGTCACGATTCTCCAGACGCTTCAGATAACGCAGCATCTCATGTTCATTCTGATAGCTGTTGAACACTGGATGACTCAGCACCTGATCGTCAC
>JBFEXW010000076.1:0-8666 GCA_041562495.1 Marinobacterium sp.
AAGATGCTATTTCCGGATGGAAACCGACTTGTACGGTGAGATTTATAAAAAAACGTGTATGGACACGCGTTAAGGAGTCTGAGGCTGAAGCTGGTGCCTTTTTATTTTTTCGACCAGCGTGGTTCGATTAAGCTGAAGAAGTTTGGCCGCCTGGTTTTTGACCCATTTGGTCTTTTCCAGTGTTTGCAGGATCAACGCTTTTTCAAATTCAGATACCGCGTTGTTCAATGATACGCCTGCTTCTGAGATGTCGATCATTTGACCCGGATGGAGACAGGTGACTTTTTTCATTTTCTCCGGCAAATCACGAGCGCAGATTTGACCTTCGCCTTTCAGGACATTGGCCTGGAAGCCCCAAGAGCTGGATGCAACAACACCTTCGTTCTTAAAGTCGTCGATTTGAACAAACGCATCATGCCAGTAACGGCCAACTAACTTACGCTGGCCACGCAGAAGAGCAAGGGCTGCCGCATACTGATCTTCGTTGAGCTCATAAGGGTTAGTGATGCCCAGAGATGGCTCATTGGTCATCAGGTACAGCGCTGCATCGGCAATGTGAATCGGACCATCAAACGCCTGAACGCGGCCAGCATTCGACTGACCATCTGGCAAGGTCATCTCTTCGAAAACGACGTTCCAGCTCTGCGGTGCAGTTTTGAACACATCTGTGTTATACATCAAGACGTTGTAGCCCCACTGATAAGGGACGCCGTAGTGCTTGCCTTTGACCGTATGCCATGGAGCATTCTGCAAGCGCTCATCAACTTTATTGTAGCTTGGAATCAGATCAAGATTTAGTTCCTGAACCTTGTTACCTGCAATCAGACGCAGGCTGGCATCGCCCGATGCGGTCACCAGATCGAATCCGCCTTCGTTCATCAAGGCAACCATTTCGTCAGAGGTCGCCGCCGTTTTTACATTAACCTTACAGCTGGTGTCCGCTTCAAACTTGGTTACCCAGTCGAAGTCTGGAGAGGTTTCACCGCGTTCGATATAACCCGCCCATGCGACGATGTTCAATTGACCTTCACTCTCCCCCAGTTTTTCCAGTGCTTCAGCCTGCAGGACTGCAGATAGTGAAAGCGTACCAATGACCGCCGTAGCTAATGCCTTGGCTGCCAGCTTTTTCTTAATGCTCATAAAATAACCTCTTGCGGTTTATTGTTGTTGTTGCCGATTTAGTCATTCAAAGTATCTTAGCCATAGATTTGCAGACAGAAGAAACGCTTTTTTTCGGACAGAGGGTATATAAAAAACTGATAAGTCTATTCAATAAGCTGTTTTTCTTGAGGTTTTTGCGAAATCACGAACAAGATTGATAAATTCCTCAATGGTCCAGTGCGCATGGGAACCTCGGCGCCACACGAGTCCGATATCAATCGTTGGCAACTCTTCTCGAATCGGTCGAGTCTCCACGCGCTGCATATCCAGAGTCCAGGGGCGGTAGGCAAAGTCAGGAACAATAGCCAGCCCCAGCCCTGCCCCTACAAGGTTACGCAATGACTCAACCGATTTCGTCTTATAGGCTGGCCGAATGGCCGGATTATAACGACGCCAAGCCCGCCCAATGACTCGATCCACCTGATTTGCGGTCAGTAGAATCATCGGCTCATCCTTGAGGTCCGTCATACTGATACTCTGCTGGGCGTTGAATGGGTGATTCACAGGTAACCACACGTTGAGTGGCGAAGTTGTGAGAGTTTCGGTCTCAAACGCATCCTGCTCCTCTAATTGACGCGTCATGAGAATACCCACGTCCGTTTCACCGTTGACCAGTTGGTGCTCGATATAGCGTTGCTCGTCCTCCAGCAACCGGACCTGCACTTGAGGAAACTGGTGACTGAACCGAGTTAAGGGTTCGGATAAGTAGTAACCTGCTAGCAGGCTCGTAACGCCGATAACTAGCTCCCCATCCTTTTCAGACTTAATTTCACTCAGATCATTGATGGAATCTTTAACGGAAGCCATTATCCGCCGAGCGGATATCAGAAAACGGTGACCTTCATGAGTGAGCGTTAAGCCTCCGTGGGAACGGTTAAACAGTTTTACATCCAGCGCCGTTTCAAGTTCGCTCAACGCATTCGTCAAAGCGGACTGTGAACGATTGAACTCTTTGCAGGCTTTGTTAATAGACAGCGCCTCAGCCGTCGCAACAAAGTACTGAACCTGCTTGAGGGTGAAATTCATATTTTAGGCTCCAGAGCGAGTAACTTCCCCCAATCTGACAACCCCCTACCCCTCTGTCAAGCAATTGATTTAGAAGCCTAAGTCATAGATTGGTCAAAAATTCCGTATTAGCATCGTCCATCTTGTCGTCATACACCCGAACCGCATTACGCCCAGCAGCTTTTGTCTGATACATGGCTTTGTCAGCCTGCATTAGCAACTCTTTTACGGATTTGTCTTTGCCCGAAAACAAACAGATGCCAATACTTGGTGAGCAGTCGTCAGCGTGGCCTGCTAATGAGTATGGCTTATCAATGGCAGCGCGAACCTTCTCTCCGATCTCCATAGCTTCCTGCTGAGCGTCGGCCTCATTTGCACTCAGTCCTTCGAGTACGATGACAAATTCACCGCCGCCCATCCTGGCAACGGTATCCTCTTCTCGGAAACATTGGACGAGTCGATTAGCAACCTCTTTAAGTAGTAGATCACCGATTTCATGGCCTTTCGTATCATTCAGTATCTTGAAGCGGTCGAGATCAATAAACATGACAGCACCATGAGACCGACTGCGCACAGAAGATCGTACCGCCTAGCTACACCGATCCAATAACAAGCGGCGAGTTGGATATAGATAATCGGCGGTGACATCTCCATTGCCGCCATACCGGTGTAGTGCATAGTGACAATACCGACAGCCATAAACAGACTACTTAACACCGTCCGTTTACAGGTTGTCTGAGCTTTGCGCAGCACAGAAAATGTGATTAGTGCGGCCGCGATGCCTGGTACGACGGATAGCAGTGTCAGTTGGATGTCGTAACCAGTGAGGATATCGAGATGAAAGGCCAGCATTCCGACAAAATGCATTGACCAAATAGAAAGGCCCTATGTAATGCCGCCCACCAGCATCCACATCGTTGTAGCCCGGCCAGTACTCGCATACATGCGTAAGTGCAGTGATGGAGCCAATAGTGGCTGACTGAAGGCTCAATATTATCAGTGGAATATCCCAGATGATCTCCATTCCCACGACTCCTCTGCTGCATGGAGGTCTTCCTAAGGGATGGCGAATGCCTGTCAATGAGGGCTATTACTTAATAGCGTTTCTTCCATAAACGCTGACTTCATCTGTGAGAGACTGCAATTCAACTTATGAGTTGGATACTAGCCTAATATCCCAACTAAGACGATATCTTCTGAGATGCATTCACAGCTCTACAGCTGTAGTTGCAATAATTGATGACTGAGGAGGTGTGAGGGTGCTATATGTTGCTTGATAGGGGCCAATATATCGACTCCTCCATGCCGTTTTCCTAAGGTCTGCTTTGCTGATTCGGCAAGACCTCTCTGCCGTCAGCAAAGTGCCGTTTTGAGACGCAGATCTGAGGTGGCAACTGTACGATCAGGTCACACTGCATATTTCAGGCTATCAGTTTGAGAAGCAACGACTACACATTAAATGTCAATTTGGTTTTGTGAAAGCGTGTGACCGTGGTCTACTCCTCCCCGTTAGAGATCTCACTGAAACGCCCCTCATCAATGAGCTGCAAGACGGTGCGTTTGAATATCTCCGCATTTAACGGTTTAGGTAAGACCCTATCCACACCTGCTTTCAGCATTTCCTTTTCCTGTTCGCCGATTGTAGCGGCAGTAATTCCTATGATTAAGCCCTCATAGCCCTGCCCCCTCAGTTTCCGGGTCAACTCAACACCAGACATCTCAGGCATAAAGTAATCCGTTAAGATCAGGTTGTGTTCAGCAGGATTGAAAAGCTGAAGTGCATCGACTCCATTTTTTGCAACCTGAATACTACCAACAAACGTAGACAGTAGCTTTTCTCCCAACATGCGAAGCACTGCTTCATCTTCTACCATCAATACGTTTAGCTGACTCAATACGTCGTCCAGTTGATCCTGATCGACAGTATCCTCTGCGATCTCGACCTGCGGAGCATCACGGGTTCTGACCAAAGGCACTCTAATCAGAAACTCACTGCCGCCCGTAATTCGAGGCTGATACGAAACCGTTCCGCCAATCTCTTCAATCCAGCTTCGAGTGATAAATAGTCCCAATCCTGAACCATCAACTGAAGAATCTCCGCGTTCACCCGACTCAAATAGATGTTCGACCAGATCCTCTGGTATCCCGTCTCCGTTATCAGCAATTAACCACTCCAAAAAAGCTTCACCTGAATGGTCCGTACCGAGCCGCGAGACGAGAGATACTTCAGTTCCGTTTGAATGTAGGCACGCATTTTTAACCACATTAGTGATCGCGACACGCAGTCTGTAGATATCAGACGTATATCTCTCTTCAATAAAAGGCTCTGGTATCTCGTTGTACCCTTGGTAGTGAATCCCTGTCGCAGAAACGATAGAAGCTACGCTGGAGTCGATGCTGGCATTTAGTTCACCGACGGTGAAATCCTCGTGGCGAATGGGGCGTGCTAACTCTGGATTGATCAGTAGACGCATATCATCAATGGTATGCAGAAGATCTTGAACGATACGCTGAATATATGCCTGATCCTTTTGCCACTCCGCAGGATCCTTTTCCTCAGTCATCATGCTGATAGCAGCAACTGGCGTACGAAGTTCATGAGCAACCATGCCAAATAGATGGTTACGCTTACGAGCCTCTTCCTTGAGAGCCTCCGTGGCATCGTTTGCAGCGTCCTCCGCTCTCTTCAACTCTGTCACATCGGTAATGGTGCCCGCAGACTTTACTGGAACCCCGCTGTCAAATTCTGGTTTACCCTGAATCAGGATATATCGCTTCTCTCCTGTATCTGACAATAAAGGCCAAATATCCATATAACCATCTTCAGTGACAGCGTTAACCTGCATCTCCTCAATTGCTGTTGGCAGGTAAACGGGATCCACTTTATCCAGCACAGCTTTTATCATCACTGGATCTGGGTATTGAGTCTCAGGGAGATCTAGCAGAGTACGGGCACTCGGTGACAATTCAACCCTGCCCGTCCTAAGATCATGCCCGAAGAACCCGGTTTTCCCCTTTTCTAAGGCTTCTTGCAGTTGATGGCGCAGCATCACAACGTCGGTGATATCAAAGCTATACCCCTCTACACCAATCAGGTTCCCCGATTCGTCAAACGATGGCGTTGTAAAGTTTCTCAGAGTTCTCAGCTTGCCCTGGCCATCTAACATTTCAAATACTGAGCTGTAGCCATCTGGCTCAGATTTAGCGCCTTCGATGACTTGCATCATGGCATCGTTATTCTTGACGGGCATCAGACCTTTCAGTTGCTCTATGCTTATCTCTGGGTATTCGAGCTTGGGTAGGTTATAAAACCTGCGCCATCCTTCGTTGACCTGTATGAGACCTGCCTTGAGATCAGCTCGATACCAGTGTGCACCCGAAGCGTCGAGCAGCACATTGAACCCAGCTTGGGTGCTTTGCAAATCATTCGTTACTCGCTTGACCTGCCTCTTCAACAAAAATCCAACTATCAAAGTAATCAAAAATGCCGACAAACTACCGATTATGATCCATACCACTACTCGGGACAGTCGGTACTCGAGGCCTCCTCCTCCAGACCATTTTTCAAGGGTACGGTAGTAAAATGAACTTGGATCTGCTTTCCATCGAACCAATTGTTGGTCGATCAAACCAAGTTCCGCGTTCAAGTTTTTACGCTTAGATGCCGCCAGATATAGCGCTGAGGGAAATAGTATTATCGGTGTTTTAGTAAGGTGATACTCTGGAGCCTTCACATCACCAAAGTTGTGATTGGATATCACGGCATCACCTTTGCCATCAGCAACAGATCGAAATCCATCTTCAAATGTACTAACTTGAACGAGCTCAAACGTGATACCCAGACCGGTCTTCAACTTGCTTAAATACTCTAATTGTACGGACCCACGGAGCGCTACCAGCCTCTTGCCATTAAGATCAAGCAACGAGTCGATTGTTATTTCATCTCTCGCGTATATCTGCGACCAACTGTTAAGCATCGGTTCTTCGTGAAAGTCGTACTTGGATCGCCGCTCCAAGGACTCAGCGACATCGGGTAAGAAATCTATTTCACCAGCCTCCAGCATCTGTAGACACTTGGACCATTCGCAGCTAACAGGGTGAAATGACCAGCCACTCTGTACGGCGATCTCATTAACCAGATCAGGAAAAATGCCGCCAGGTTGACCATTATCATCCATGTAGATTTTCGGGAAGTTGTTGTATACGCCATACCGAAAACTCCCAGCATCAGCCCGTATATGAGTAGAAAAAGATATTATCAGTGCCAAAATCCAGAATATTTGCCACTTTGAAATCGAAAACTTTACTCCAAAGAGAACTAGTCCTGTACGAGTAAAGAACTTACTTTGAAAAGGTATCCTTGACTCGAGAAAATATGGCATAAATTGAGACCTTAAAGTTAAAGGGCCTACATCCTAGTAAGGCTGGATACTCGTAATATACAAGCGTCCGCAAGAACATTGAGTATAAAAGCTGACTCCCGATATTCAAGTTCTGCTACTACTGTCTCCGTCGCTAACTCTTTCAGATCACAATGATCGGCCTCTGTATCGCTAAATAAATCAACCGAAGAGTTGTCGGCACATAACGAAAATAGCGAATAGGAGTCGATCATCAACCCGTACTATCCGAAGTGCAGGCAAGGGTCGCAACCCTATCCGTTATCAACGTTGTTACGGATTCATTGCATGCTGCATTAGTACAACCTGAGTAATCCAGAGATGCATTAAAACCAAGAAGGGAAATGAGTGGCACTTCGGTATGCAGGCACACATCGGAGCCGATGCTCGCCGGCAGCGGCGCACGCACCGGATGCGTGGTGTCGGTCTCCAGTTTCGGCGCACCTGGCGCGGCGTTCGCATCGCGCCAAGTCGGATCCGGAATCTCCTGGAATACCTGTTTCAGTCGCTCGCCCCAAGTGTCGCGGATCATCTGCATGTACTGGTTATTCTGATCGATCTGCACGAACTTGGTCACCCGCAATGCATCAGCCTCATAGACAAGCAGGTCCAGCGGCAAGCCGACCGAGATGTTCGAGCGCAGGGTCGAATCCATTGAAATCATGGCGCACTTAGCCGCCTCATCGAGTGGCGTCAGCGGATTGATCACACGATCGATGATCGGTTTGCCGTACTTCGATTCGCCGATCTGGAAATACGGATTCTCCGGCGTCGCTTCGATGAAATTTCCAGCAGCGTAGATCTGAAACAGGCGCATGTCCTCGCCCTTGATCTGGCCACCGAAGATGAAGTTGCAGTTGAACTCGATGTCGGCCTCCCGCATCGCCGGCGCATCGCGCCGGCGCACTTCGCGCACCGCGTCGCCAACGACTCGGGTCGCCTCGAACATCGTTTTCGCGTTCCACACGCTATCGTCGTGTGGCCCGGCGCGCTCACACACGATCTGGCGCACGGCCTGGGTGACCGCCAGATTGCCGGCGGCAAGCAGCACCAGCAGGCGCTCGCCGGGGTGCTCGAACACTGTCATCTTGCGAAACGTCGAGATCTGATCGACGCCGGCATTGGTGCGCGAGTCGGCCAGAAAAACCAAGCCGGCGTTCAGACGCATCGCCACACAATAGGTCATCGCAACTTCCGCGCTAGATCTTCAAGTTCATCGAAGCGGCCGCGAGCCAAACAACGGACACCGGCCAGAACTGCGCTCGCGATACCGGCAAGCTTTTTCGCCTGGAGCGAGGCCAGATGACGTGCCGGAGCAAGGTTCTCGGCAGTCGCCGCTCCTGAATCGCAGCATCAATTCGCGCCCAGCGGCACCAGAAAGTCCTGACTGACACGGCCGCCCAGGTCGTTGATGCGTTCGAGAAAACGGGTCAGGTAACCGTGCAGCCCCTGCGCCATGATGTCCTCGACACGCCCGTAGCGCAGCTCCGCGCGCATCATTCCTGCGCGTCGCTCTGTTTCCTGCGAGCGGCTGTTGCGAACCTGTTCCAGATTCAGGCACACCTCGTTCACGCAAGCGGCCAGCGATCGCGGCATGTCCCCGCGAAGGATGAGCAGCTCGGCGACGCGCGCGGGCGTGATGACGTCGCGATACACCTTGCGATAGACCTCGAACGCAGATACGGAGCGCAGCACCGCGGCCCAGTAGTAGAAATCGCGCTGCTGCTCCTGCGGCGTGCTGCCGCCATTGTCGACCGGGACCAGTTCCGGCGCGGTTTCGGTACCGTGGAAATTCACGTCGAGAATGCGGGCCGCGTTGTCGGCGCGCTCCAGGAACGTGCCCAGGCGGATGAAGTAATACGCTTCATCCTTGAGCATGGTGCCGATCGTCACACCGCGCGACAGGTGCGAACGGTGCTTGACCCACTCGAACAACTGCTGCGGATCGCGCTCGAGCAGGCCATCGTGAAGCAGTCGCTGCAGCTTCAGCCAGGTTTCGTTGTGGGCCTCCCAGACTTCGGTCGTCAGTGACCCGCGCACCGCACGTGCGTTTTCCCGTGCTTGCTTGAGGCATGAATAGATCGACGATGTATTGACCGG
>JBFEXW010000077.1:0-8558 GCA_041562495.1 Marinobacterium sp.
GGCCAGCGAAATGCTGGCCACTTCAGTTACCGGCGTTAGCGCCGACGATATATTCACCGGGCTACTGAATCGTGAACGACTGGGCAGCACTGGCATCGGATCGGGTGTTGGCATCCCGCACTGCCGTATCAGCGGTGCAAAAAAGGCTGCGGCCGCATTGATCACGCTGAAAGAGCCGATCGATTTTGATGCGATCGATAGCCAGCCTGTTGATCTGATCTGCGCGCTTATCGTGCCAGATGATGTCAATGATGAGCACCTGCAAACACTGGCTGGTCTGGCACAGATGTTCAGCAACAGTTCTGCTCTCAATGCACTGCGCAGCAGCGACAGCAAAGATTCTCTGTACAAAGCCGCAATCCACTACTCGAGATCCTAGTTGTGAAACTAGTGGTTATCAGCGGACGCAGCGGATCGGGGAAAAGTACCGCACTTCAGGCACTGGAAGATGTAGGCTATTACTGCATTGACAACCTGCCCGCCAGCCTGCTGCCAAACCTGATAGACCAAACGCTGAGTGAACAGGAACAACCCAAGCACCTTGCTGTCAGTATCGATGCTCGCAATGCCAACTCGGATCTCGAACAGTTCCCTGACATAATTCGGGCGATCCGACAGCACGACGCGACTACACTGGAGATAGTGTTTCTCGACGCGTCAGAAACAACACTACTGAAACGCTATAGCGCGACCCGTCGCAAGCACCCGTTAAGTGACGAAAGAACCGGCCTCGAGCAGGCGATCAAACTAGAACGCCGACTGCTTGACCCAATCGTCAGCTCAGCAGACCTTCAGATCGACACAACCCGACTGACACTCTATGAACTGCGCGATACGATTAAGCTTCGTGTTGCCAAACGCAAAGAGCAGTCACTCTCGCTTCAGTTTGAATCCTTTGGCTTCAAACATGGTGTTCCGCTGGATGTTGATTTCTGTTTTGATGTCCGGGTATTGCCAAACCCCTACTGGATTCCTGATCTGCGTCAATACACAGGCAGAGATCAGCCCGTAATCGATTTTCTGTCGGAATCTGACGAGGTCGATGAGATGGTTCAGGACCTGACAGACTATCTGGAGCGCTGGTTACCAAGATTCGCTAACAACAACAGAACCTATGTGACTGTCGGTATTGGATGCACCGGTGGACAACACCGGTCGGTCTATATAGCAGAACAACTCACTGGTCATTTTTCCAAGGGTATGGATAATGTTCAGGTCCGTCACCGAGAGCTGACCTGATCTGTAACACTATGATTACCGAGAACATCACGATAATTAACAAGCTGGGGCTGCACGCACGTGCCGCTGCCAAGCTGATCGCAACGACAGGTCGTTTTGGCTGCGCAATACGTATTACCAAAGATGGTCGTGAAGTTGACGCCAAGAGTATTATGGCAGTCATGATGCTTGCCGCCGCTAAAGGTACGGAGCTGGTGCTGACAACTGACGGAGAAGATGAAGTCGCCGCAATGGAAGCTGTAACCCTGCTCATCAACAACCGTTTTGACGAAGATGAGTAAGCAGTTACAAACTGTTTAATATCACCTGATCTAAAACCCGAGGAGCTAAGCGAATGAGCTCAGACGACAAGCAGATCGATCTGGATATGCTGTCCAATGCCCTAGAGACCGAAAACCTCCGGCAGATTCGCTTTATGCTCAACAAAGGGATGCGCCCGGTTGAGGTTGCTCACCTTTTAGAAAAATCGCCACCACGTGAACGCCGAATCCTCTGGAATCTGATCAATCAGGATATTGAAGCGGACGTACTTCAGCATCTGGGTGACGACATCAAAGCTGATATTCTCAGCAACATGAACGCATCAGAGCTGCTGGCCATCTCCGAGTCGCTGGACACCGACGACCTGGCAGACATGATGCAGCAGCTACCTGACACGATCATGCAGGAGCTGCTGCAGAACATGGATCTGCAGAACCGTGAACGCGTCGAAGCGGTCCTCTCCTTCCCGGAGGATACTGCTGGCGGTCTGATGAATACGGATACCGTCACCATCAGGCCCGATATTACCGTCGAGACCGCACTGCGTTATCTGCGTCGTCATAAAGAGATGCCGGACTCAACCGATTCACTCTTTGTCGTCAGTCGAAAAATGAACAACCTGATTGGTGTGCTTCCGGTAACACGACTTATTACCGCAGACCCGCAGATGCTGATCCGCGAAATTATGCAGACCGATCGTGAAGATGCGATCCCTGCTGATATGCCTGACTACGAAGTAGCACGTATCTTCGAACAGCGCGACCTTATCTCTGCGCCCGTTGTCAGCGAATCGGGACAGCTTCTCGGACGTATCACTATCGATGACGTGGTCGACGTTATCCGTGAAGATGCAGACCACTCACTGATGAGCATGGCAGGTCTCGATGATGACGAAGACACCTTCGCTCCAGTTCTGAAAACCAGTCGCCGACGTGCCGTCTGGCTGGGTATCAACCTGATCACTGCCTTCCTGGCGTCAGCTGTTATCGGGCTGTTTGAAGACACCATCGACAAAGTAGTGGCACTCGCGGTATTGATGCCAATTGTCGCATCGATGGGTGGCATCGCCGGTAGCCAGACGCTGACACTGGTAATTCGTGGTCAGGCACTGGGGCATATCGAAAGTTCCAACATCGGCTGGCTGTTCAATCGTGAGATGATCGTCAGTCTGCTGAATGGCCTGCTCTGGGCAATGGTGGTCGCCGGTGTATCTATCGCCTGGTTTCAGGATATCAATATCGGAATAATTATCGCACTTGCGATCATCATCAATCTGATAGCTGGTGCCATGGCGGGAAGCCTTCTGCCATTAACACTTAAATCAGCCGGGATAGACCCGGCACTCGCTGGCGGCGTTCTGTTAACCACGATTACGGATGTGGTAGGCTTCTTCGCCTTTCTTGGTCTTGCAACAATTTTTTACGCGTGAATATGAAAGATAAACACCTTCAGGAAACACAGGACGACGAGATCGAGTATGTCAGTCGGACTGCCCTCAAAAAATATATGGAAGAGCTTCAAGAGCTCGGTAAGCGACTGACAGAGCTTAAACCTGATCAACAGGCGCAGGTTCCGATGGGTGATCGCCTTCGCGAAGCGGTTGCCGAGATAGCAAAGATCAGTGCTCACGGCGCAAAAAAACGTCACCTGCAGTTTATTGGCAAGCTGATGCGTCATGAAGACGAAGAGGCGATTCAGGCGGCAGTTGATAGCTTTGATTCAGCATCCGATGCGCATAACCAACGCTTTCACCGTCTGGAAAGACTAAGAGAGGGACTGATCTCTGATGACTCAGCGGCGTTAAATGAAGTGATATCAAGTTATGAGAACTGCGATGTCCAGCATCTGCGATCACTGATCCGCAACGCAAAAAAAGAGCGCGAGCAGAACAAACCACCTGCTAACTACAGGAAAATATTCCAGTATCTACGAGAACTTGACGAACAGGTTTAGTTCTTAGATGCGCTATCCAGCTCAAGTGCAGGCTCATCCCAGGGGCCTTTCAGACTGTAGCTGATCGCCGATACCTTATTGAGCTTATCGCCGATCAGCTTATCAATCAGAAACAGCGCACCCGCGATCTGAGGTGCGCCCAGCAACACGGCCGCCAATGGCGTGGTACTTAACAGCGGCAGTGTAACCTGAACCCGCTGATCCAGCGTCTTATCGATCAGACTAATACTTCCCTCTGCGTTGAGTGTGGCAGAAGGGCCAACCATCTCCAGTGGACGCGTAGACTTAACGACACCCTGCTGAATCAGATATTCTCCGATCAGGCGATCAAACACGATCCCCTTTGCATAGAGATCAGTGAAATCGAGACGCAACCTGCGCGCCAACGAGTTAAAATTGAGAATTCCAAAGAGTCTCAACAACCCTGTTCCCGCCCCCGCTTCGATCAGACGTCCGTTTTCAGCGCCGAAGCGGACATAGCCATTGAGCCTTTTCGAGTCGTAACTCCAGGGGGCTCCGGCCCAGATTAGACCCAGCGTGCCATTAAGCTTCTCAGTTTCGATAATTCGCGTCTCGCCAAGGCTTTCCAAACTGTCACCAAAATCATCGCCGGTATAGTTCAGAATCAGCTTCGATGTTTCACTTGCCCCGAGGTTCCAGTCCGCCGTACCGGTAAAACTGATGCCAGGCAAAGAACCCTGAATCTGCTTAATTGTGACACCATCGTCGCGGGTACGCATGGCGCCCTTCCAGCGCCCAAGCGCGGCTTCTTTCCACCGCAGATCAGCCACTTCCAGATCAATATCAGGGATCGACTTCAGAATCCCCTGGTCGGTCAACTCAAATAGATCATCTTTAGCTGGCGACTGAGGTGCATTCTGCTGGATAGCAAGCTGATTGAGCGCGACCCGTATTGGCGCACCATCTGGCCCCCAAGCGATCAATCCATCAGCCCCCCCCTGTAAAGCAAGATGCCACTCTGAATCCAGTTTTCTGAGACCCGCCTGCACATTGTCGACATGAAGTGATCCCAAAGTGATCGTATCGACACGAATATCTGACCGGAATACAGGAGAGTTAGAATCAGCATCTCCTCCCAGATTAAGACGATCAATCAACGTATAGAGTTGATTAAGGTCTAAACCGGGAACACGTCCGTTTAACAGAAGCCCCGCCCCTGTGGCAGCTTTGGCCACACCTCCACCGAGTGTCAGCACACCCGATAATGACCCACCCAATCTAAAGTTACCCTTAAGACGATCTGCATAGTTCAACTGTAATTGAGCTGGTGAAGCCAGATTAACCATCAAGCTTAAACGACTGACACTCTTTTCTGTTTTAGCCAGATAATCCGGAGCCATTACAGAAACACCGTTAAGATCGGATTCGAGCTGCAACTGAGAGAGGCAGTCCACCCGACTACAGAGTCTCAACTTACCTTGCAGACCAATTTCACCTTTTACCAATTCAGTGATCGGCACGCCTGCCCACTCCAGCAGAGTGCGCGGATCAAACTTCCCGTTAAAACTGAGACTGGTTGAACCCGGTTCCGATGTTGCGTTTACCGACACCTCGCGATCAAAGAGTTTTGCGCTAGCTGCATTAAATGACAGGCCAGAGTTAGAGTCGAAATGGATATCACCCGATATATCACTCAGGTCAATACGCTGAGATTCTGAGCTAAATCGGCCCTTTTTTACCTGACTTAAGGTTGTAACCCGGGTTTTCGCTGAATTCTCCAGATCGATATTCAGGCTTAAATTTGACTGATGTGGTCCCGATAGATGCCAGTCGCCCAGACGCACTCCTACAAGTGTATCCAAGGGCTTCTCATGGAACAGCTGATCAATTGACTGCAGCTCGCCTGCCAAGTCAACACTCACCATCAACTCGGTCTTACCCACCGGCTTCCAGGCCAGCGCAGAGCCGACCTGCTGGTTCTTCACAAATGCATTCTCTAACTGCACCAGCAACTCACCATCACGCAGATGAACAAAGCTATTCGCCTGAGTCAGGGCTGGCCACGGCGGCTGATAGTCCAGACCTACCTGCGTTGCATCAACAAAGAGTTCAACTGAGGGACTGGGACGATCTTCTAGATAACGCGTTGGAGCATAAACAACCAACCCTGCTGCGCTCACCTGACCTGAACTAAATGAACGCTGCAACCAGTCATCAAGAGGTTCTCCCACCTGAGCTCTGGGAACCAGTTGCAACCCCCTGTCTAACTGAGCATTGTGCAGGCCCACCTGCAGGTTAAGCATCGCCTGCTGCTGAGGATCATAGGGCAGCTCTATCGAAAAACGTCCCTTAGCCGGAATACCCGCATAATCAACATCCAAATCACCGGACCTTAACCAGACACTTGAGCTATTCAGGTTCCAGCTGATGCGCCCTCTCGCTGAGTCAAAAACGAGGGGATTAGAATAAACACCCACTGGATGCAGGAAAAAATCCCGAGCATCAAGATCAAACTGCCCGCCCTGCTTATCCAGTTGCAACAGCCCGGTAACCGATCTCATTTCAGGCACGCCATGCCAGCTGTTAACCCGACCGTCCGACAGATCTGCTCGCAAGCTAGGCCCACTCTGCTTATCACTCAGATCAACAACCCAATTATCCAGCACGCCCTGAACATCCAGCGCCCTGAGGATTTCAGCTACCTGCGACTGGATAGGTTGACGAATTAACCAGGCGCTGAGTTGCGACAGCGGCGTATCGACACCCATCAGCCGGCTGATGCTGGCTTCCTGATTGTGATAAAGAAGATCCAGGGCGATCGCAGGCAGTTCCACCTCGCCCTGTCCATCACTCAACTTAGTGTCATGCAGTTGTAGCTGATAGCCCTGTCCGACGGGCGTTAACTGAAAGCTGGTACGGCTTTCCACGAGTTCAATATGACTGTCAGTCAGCGGAATAGAGGCTTGATCTATCTGGGCCTGACCGCTCAGCAGTGTCAGTCGCCCCTCTTGCAGATCGCCCCAGAGCTCCATGCTCGCATCAAGCTGATCGATCTTTAACGGCAATTGAAACAGATCAAAAACCTGCGTTCCCAGATGGTCCAGCTTAAGATAGAAAGGGAATATCTGCCGTTCAGCAGAGGTTGTACTATCGAACAACTGAATAGCAAAATCGAGACGGGTATTCTGTCCCAGATCTGTCATCCAGAAATTACCGCTGAGCTGATGCTGATCCCGGGCATTTTCCAGCAGCAGCGTATTAAGCTTCAGAGTGTGACTTACCCCAGACTCAGACTGAAAGTTAACTTCAGATTCTTTAATCAGAAAGTGCGGCTGAGCCATCAGCGTGTTTAAAAACCAGCCAGCCAACAGCTGTCCGGCAGGCTGACGCTGATCCTGCTTAATATCGGGTAGCCAGCGCCCATTACGCTGTATCAGGTTAGCTTTAAACCCTGACGCATCAACCTGCTGAAAGATAGGCGCAAAATCGAGCAGACTCTGCCAGATGTTCACCTCAAAACTGACCTGAGCCAGCGCCACCTCCGCCTGAGCGCTGGTTTCGCCACCCAATTGAGCTCTCAGATCCTTCGCTGCGAGACTCGGAAAGGGTCCCCGCCAGCTTGTCTCCAGCTCACCGATCGAAACTGGAAAGCCCAGTTGCTCTGTCAACTGCACCTCAAGCGTCGACTTATACTGCCCCAGTATCGGAAAAGCGAACCGGAAAGCAGTCAGCATCGCAGCTAGCAGGAGACTGAGTATCAGCAGCCACCAGCTCAGCTTGAGGGTATGTCGTATCATCTGAGCCGATCTCTAGCGTAACACCACATCAAAATATTCCGGGTTATACAGCGAGTCGACTTGGAAGCGAACCGTTTTGCCGATGAAGCTTTCCAGCTCAGCAACATGATCCGATGCATCTTCCAGCAGATACTCAACCACTGCCGGTGCAGCAATCACCAGATAGGAGTCAGTATCATAGGCACGATGCTGACGCAGTATCTCACGGAAAATCTCGTAACAGACAGTTTCAGGTGTACGGATCATGCCACGCCCCTGACAGGTCGAGCAGGTTTCACAAAGCACCTGTTCCAGACTCTCACGGGTACGCTTACGCGTCATCTCGACCAACCCGAGTTCAGATACGCAGGAGACCTTGCATTTGGCATGATCCTTCTCCAGCACCCGCTCAAGTGTTCGCAACACCTGTCTCTGATGCTCAGGATCTTCCATATCAATAAAGTCGATAATGATAATGCCACCAAGGTTCCTGAGCCTTAACTGACGGCCGATTGCAGTTGCCGCTTCAAGATTGGTCTTAAAGATCGTCTCTTCTAGATTACGATGCCCAACAAACGCACCGGTATTGATATCGATGGTGGTCATAGCCTCAGTCTGATCGAAGATCAGATAACCACCGGACTTCAGCTCAACCTTGCGGCCCAGTGCGCGCTGCACCTCCTCTTCAACATTGAACAGATCGAAGATAGGGCGCTCACCCGGGTAGTACTCCAGCTTATCTTCGATCTCCGGTACCAGCGTACGGGCAAAGCTGACCGCTTTCTGATAGGTCTCTTTGGAGTCGATTCGGATGCGTTCTATACCCTGGTGCGTCATATCACGCAGCGCACGCATATTCAGCGGCAGATCTTCATATACGCTTGCCGGTGCTTTTTCTGCAGCAATATGCTCCTGCAGACTCAACCATAGCCGGTGCAGAAATTCGATATCAGCTTTGAGTTCAGCCTCGGTCACCCCCTCAGCAACGGTTCTCAGAATATACCCATAACCACTGACATCTTCGTATTGCGCGTCGATCAGCCCCTGCATCAGCGCTTTAAGACGTTCCCGCTCTTCAGGATCTTCAATACGCTGAGAAACACCAATATGCTCGGCATCCGGCATAAGCACCAGATAACGAGAGGGTAGCGATAGGTGTGTAGTCAGTCGAGCTCCCTTGCTGCCGATGGGGTCTTTGGTGACCTGCACCATCAGCGACTGCCCCTCTTTCAGAACCTGGGCGATAGACAGACTGGAGCGCTCTTCAGAACTTAGTTTACTGCTGACAACCTCATCAACATGAATAAATGCGGCGCGCTCCATCCCAATATCGACGAAAGCCGCCTGCATGCCAGGCAGCACGCGCAC
>JBFEXW010000078.1:0-8486 GCA_041562495.1 Marinobacterium sp.
ACTCGGTGATCCTATGGTAATGATGGCGGCAGGTTTCATGTACTGTGTCGAGTTCTTTGCCGATAAGGTTCCAGGCGTGGATACCGGCTGGGATGTCCTGCATACCTTTATCCGAATCCCTGCGGGTGCAATTCTGGCTGCGGGTGCGGTAAGTCAGGTCGGTGCGCCTGCAGAACTTGCTGCCGCTCTTGTTGGTGGCTCGCTGGCGGCAGGCAGTCATGCGTTTAAGGCTGGTTCCCGAGTACTGATTAATACCTCTCCTGAGCCAGTGACCAACTGGACCGCATCCTTTGCTGAGGATTTTGCAGTGATTGGTGGTCTCTGGGCCGCACTGAATCACCCAATCTGGTTCCTTGCCGGGCTGGTGCTGTTTGTGCTGCTGCTGGTCTGGTTATTGCCAAAATTGTGGCGGGGAATCAAACGGGTGTTCTCTGCGATAGCGCGTCTCTTTGGTGCTAAGCAGCAGCCAGATGGTAGCGGTTAGGCGCTATTTTGTATATTTGGGGCTAGACCCAGTTCTCAATCTGGGCGTTGCTGATCAGCAGTTTAAGCAGATCTGTACGGGTGATCATGCCGAGTATTTTGTCATTTTCATCAATTACAGGTACCGAGCCTATATGGTAAGTAACCAGATTGATCGCAATCTGAGTTACATCCGTTTCTGGAGTCGCGACCAGAAACTGCTCCCGATAAGCGTCCTGAACCTGTATGCCGGTATTTAACGGGTGACGCAGAATATCAATACGGCTAATCAGCCCTACCGCAACCTCTTCATCATTGGTTACCATCAGATGGTTGATGCTCTGCTCATCCATGATACGCAGGGCATCAATCAGTCGGGTGTCGCGGCGGGTAGTGTAGACCGGCTGATTCATCACATGCGATGCGGTGATCTTAGGTGCAGCGGGTTTCTTCTCTTCGTCAGTGTGTGACTGATAGGCCTGAACAGCCTGCGAATGCGCTCTGCCCATTTCGGTGAAGCGTTGGTACTCCTGTGTCAGATGCTCAGCCTGGGTGCGCGCATGGTTATCATCATCGGGAACAGCAGGTTCAGCCGTTGCCGCCGCATTGGCTTCAATGCGGCGCGACGGAAAAATACTGCTGACCGGTGTTTTTATCCGGGTGCCGCGATCAAATACAACAAGAGTCATGCAAGTGCCTCTGACTTAGCCTGAACGTTTCAGTGCTCTTATAGTAAAGCGTTGCGGCGATAGGATATCAACCAGATCCTGTTCAATTGGCAGCGGTTCATTACAGATTTGAGCGGCGATTATCTCTGCACTCAAAGGACAGGTGATCAACCCTTTAGATCCATGACCCAGGTTGACGTAGAGTCCGGGAAACCAAGGTGCCTCCTGTTTAAAACGTGCTTTTGCGTTGGTGCTGAGCCCTGAAAAGCGTTCCCGCATTAATGGTGCGGAGCATACCGGGCCAATTAGTGGTAGGTAGTCACGGCTTCCGGCTCGTGCAGCCGCTTTTCCGTTAAGGTCCGAAAGCGATAGCTCAGGATTAAACTCGGGCAGCATCCGTTGTATCAAATCGAGGTTGTGTAGATGGTCCTGTTCCCTTATCTCGGTAGAGATGTCACCGGGAACAAAACTTGAACCGAAACAGTAACGCCCCTCAAGCGGTGGCGAGATATAGCCCTCGGAGCAGATTACGCGATTAAGCTGTATCTGGTTCGCTGAACTGATCCAGGTAGTCTGTCCTCTGATCGGCTTTAATCCAAACTCTACCTCTCCTTGCAGAAGTTCCGTATTCCAGGCGGTACAGAGCACTACCTGTGTATAGTTCTCCTGACCGTTAATACGCCAGCCATCATCAGTTTGCTCCAGACTCAGTGCCCGTGTATTCGTTCTCAGAGTTGCTCCGCTTAGCCGTATCAGTTTTTTGGCAAAACGGCGTGGCGCTACCCAGCCAGCGTTGGGGAAAAAGATGCCGGGTCGATCCAGTTGTGTGCCCGCAAGCTCACTGGCTTCCCCTGCTGAGACGGATTTCAAAAAATTGTCTGGATAACGGGGCGAATCGCCTAGTTGCGCCAGACGTATCTGATCTTTCTCATCCTGAGCGACCTGTAGCAGACCTGTGAGCTTGGCAGTGTAGCCGTCATTGAGACTGAGTTGCTCAATCATTCTCTGGGTATACTGTATTCCACGCAAATGGAGTTCACTTTCGGGCGTGGGCTTTGCTGGGAGCTTTATGTAGAGCGCGCCCTGTGGATTACCCGAGCCCTGAGATGCGATCTCCGGTTCGTGTTCATAGATATCTACGGCGAGTCCGCGGCTGGCGAGCGCATAGGCGGTGCTGGCGCCCGCTACCCCGGCACCTATGATAGCCACCTTCTCAGGAGTCCGGCTTTGTGGTGATCTTTTTAACCAGGGAGCCTGATAGGCCGGGCTCTCATCTTCGAATTTGGTGGCTACGATCATCTCTCGTTTGCGGCCATACCCTTTGATTTTGCTGATCTCAAATCCGGCTGATTGCAGGCCACGTTTAACAATACCGGCCGATGTGAAGGTGGCAGCTTGAGTGCCTTTGCCGCTTAAGCGTTTGATCTGAGTAAAAAGCTGGTCGCTCCACATCTCAGGATTTTTTGCCGGTGCAAAACCATCCAGAAACCAGGTGTCCGCTTTGGCGTTTAGCTGAGAGAGCTGCCCGGCCGCATCACCAAACAGCAGTGTCAACTGGATACGCCCACCATCAAAGCTGATGCGATGAAAGCCGGATATCACTGCCGGCCAACAGCCAGTCAGTTGCTTGATCCCCTCAGTAAATTCGGACTCGCTCTGAAATGCACTGAGTGCGCGCTTCAGGTCATCCAGACTGAGAGGGTATTTTTCACAGCTGATGTAGTGTAACTGAGCATGCTCAGGCGCTAGCTTTAACCAGAGGCGGCGCGCGCAGAGAAAGTTCAGCCCGGTACCAAAGCCAGTCTCGATAATCGTGTGGAACTGTCTGGACTGGAGCTGTTGCCAGCGTTCAGCAAGTTGATTAGCAGCGAGAAAAACATACTCTGTTTCAGCGATACCATCCTCTTTACTGAAGTAGATATCTTCAAACTGGGTGGATTCAGGCTGATCTTCACGCCACTCAATCTGTGCGTGGTGCAAAGGGTCTGCGTTACTCACTGAACAGTTCCGAGTTTGACAGGCACTGGCGCCCAATACAGAAATAGTGGAAACCGTAATGCTGGATCCGGGCTGGATCGTACAGATTACGTCCATCGATAATCAGCGGGTGTTTCATCGTTGCACGAAGCAGTTGAAAATTGGGTGAAGCATACTCCGGCCAGGCGGTCAGAACAGCAAGGCCATCGGCCTGATCACAGGCTTCATAGCTGTTGTTACAAAATGTGATACTGGGTGCATTGGGGTAACGCTGCTGCAGCGTTTCCAGCGCTTCAGGGTCATGGATGCGGAGTCTCGCGCCCTGTGCCAGAAGTGAATCGATTACCCGTAGCGACGGCGAATTATCGATATCCGCAACGCCCGGCTTAAACGCTACGCCCCAGATCGCAAAGCTCTTATCGCTCAGGTTGCAGTTGAAGTATTGCCACAGGGTTCTGAACGGCCACTCCTTGTTGATCTCATTCTGCCGTAGTACGGTGTCGATCAGTACCGAACTTTGCTGTTTACTGAGTAGCTTTGACAACCCCTCAAGGTAGTTTGTGAACTGCAGTCCACCAAATCCGCAGCCGGGCTGTAGGTAGTGGCCACCGATACGCTTATCCGCGCTCATGCCGCGACGGATCGCATCGACGTCAATATCCAAGTGGTCAGAAAGCGCGGCTAGTTCGTTGATATAGCCAAGACGCAACGCCAGCAGGCCTGTTATTGCATACTTTACAAACTCCGCTTCGCGGCGACTCATCAACTGAATGGTGCGCTGTCCCTGATGGAAAGGGCGGAGGATACTGATCAGGTGGTTGGCCGCCTGAGTACTGTTCTGCCCAATCAGTATCGCTTCAGGATTGGCAAACTGCTGTACCGCACTGCCTGCCTGAAGCAGATCAGGCATATACAGTACATGCTGATCTTCCCCGTTTAACAGGGATTGCAACTGATCGCTGACACCAACACCAAACTGGCTCTGATTGATGATTAACAGAGGGCCTTGATGCTTTGCAGCAAGGCGTTTAACCAGATCTATCGCCTCCTGCTCCTGACCAGAGGCCAGTGCGATCCAGTGAACCTCTGACGCCAGCGCTTTTGCGTGATCACAGATAAGTCGCTGATGCAGTACAGCCTGCTCCAGTGACGCCAGTAATCCGGGTTCGGAACGCAGTTCGCTCCCGCTTGGCTCGGTTAGCTGATCGGCATGAACCACCTGATTACCAAAGGCGGCTAATTGTGACCGGGCAACCCAGGCGCTGAGTTCCTGTCCCCAAACGCTAATCTGCATCAGTGATTCTCCTTCTGTTGCTGGTGGATTGCACTAAGCAGACCGTTTGTTGCCAGATCGTAACCACTCGAAGATTGGCTGTTCAGCGCCTCTATCAGATTGTTGGCGACCTTTTTGCCCAGCTCTACGCCCCACTGGTCAAAGGGGTTGATGCCCCATATCATCGCCTGAACATAGACCTTGTGTTCATAGAGTGCGATCAGACTGCCGAGTGTAAACGGGGACAACTGATCAAGCAGAATCACCGAGCTTGGTTGATTGCCGAAGTAGCGTTGCCAGGGTGGACGCTCATTGTCGCCTGTCAGGGCTGCGTCTCCCAAAGAGAGTACTCTGGCCTGGGCCAGGCAGTTTGCAAGCGCTAACTGATGTTGCTCCTGCAGACCTGATTCGCGCTCCTGATAGCGTCGTGCCGGAACAATGAAGTCGCACATCACACGCTCGGTACCCTGATGGAGTAGCTGATAAAAAGCGTGCTGAGCATTGGGACCTATCTCACCCCAGAGTATCGGGCAGGTACGTTCACGGGATTGGCTACCATCAGAACGCACGCTTTTGCCATTACTCTCCATCTCCAACTGTTCAAGATAGGCTGGCAGATGAGCCAGGCGGCCGTCATACGGGAGAATGGCGTGCGCGTGAATATCCTGAAAGTTGATATTCCAGATTCCGACCAGTGCCAGCAGTACCGGGAGGTTTGATTGGAAAGGTGAGTCTGCGAAGTGGCGGTCCATGCTGTGCGCACCGGCGAGAAGATCGCGGAACCCCTGCATGCCGGTGGTCAGTGCAATGGGCAGCCCTATAGCGGACCAGAGTGAATAGCGTCCACCGGTCCATTCCCAGAACTTGAGTATATTGTTCTCTGCAATACCCCAGGTGATCGCTTTATCCGGTGCGGCTGTAACGCCGATGAAGTGCTGTTTTAGCAGCAGCTCGCGTTGCAGTCCGCTGTACGCGATCAGCCAGTCAGCGGCTGTTGCAGCATTAGCCAGCGTATCGAGGGTACCAAAGGATTTGGATGAGAGTACAAAAAGCGTTGTTTCCGGATTAAGCCTGAGTAGCAGGTTGGATAGCTGGCTGCCATCCATTGAGGATACAAAGTGTATGCTGATACCCGCAGCGACCTGAGGCCGGAACTCCGAGAGTGCTTCACAGGTCATCAGGGGGCCCAGATCTGATCCGCCAACACCGATATTTACAACATCGGTAATCGGTTTACCGCTGTAGCCGCGCCACTGGCTGGCATGGAGTCGGTCGACAAACTGCTCAAGTTTATCCAGTGTCTGGTGTACCTCGGCGACCAGATCAACGCCATCAACCTCAAGTTTGGCATTGGAGGGGAGTCGAAGCGCGGTGTGCAGTGCAGCCCGGTCTTCCGTGGTGTTTACATGTTCGCCAGAGAGCAGTGCGGCAATTTTCTGACTCAGACCACTTTCATCAGCCAGGGATACAAGTTCGGCCATCACCTGATCATCAATGCGCTGTCTGCTCAGGTCCAGCAGAATCCCCTGATGACTGAACGATAACTTCTCGAATCGTCCCGGTTGGTCAATCAGGTTCCGAAGATGGGTGTTGCGCAGCCGATCAGTTGACTGATGAAGTGCTTGCCATTGAGTACTCATATCAACCCCTACGGAGATTACATCGGATGGCTACGTACAAACTCCCTGATCGCATCGGCGGTTTCAGGGTGTTTTAGTCCGAATGCCAGATTCGCCTGAACCAGGCCAGCTTTATTGCCGCAGTCGTAAACGGTGCCGCGCATGCTGTAGGCATCGATGGGCGCTTCAGCCAGCAGTGTCAGTAGCGCATCAGTCAGTTGTATCTCGCCCCCTGCACCGGAGGCTGTGGTTTTTAACAGCTCCATAACCCGGTTCGGTAAAATATAACGTCCAACAATCGCCTGATTGGAGGGTGCCTGAGTGAGTTTTGGTTTTTCTATCATGCCCTGAATTGGTGCGCCTTTGCCTGCTGTGAGTTTTTGTCCGGCACAGTCGACGATACCATAGCGGTCCACCTGATCTTCAGGTACAGCCTCAACCATAATCTGTCCTGCGCCGGTTTCCCGATAGCGTTTCACCATTTCGGCAAAATCGCAGGGCAGGCCTTCGTCATCAATCACCATATCGGGCAGCATTACAGCAAAGTCATCAGCTCCGACAACATGGGCTGCACAGAGCACTGCATGCCCCAGACCCTTGGCGCTCGGCTGGCGCACGGAGATCACCTCAATCCCTTTGGGTAGTGTGTTTTCTACAGCATTGAGAAGCGCCGTTTTGTTTTTCAGAGCGAGCATCTGCTCTAGTTCGAAGTGCGCATCAAAATGGTTTTCGATCGCTTCTTTACCTGAGCGCGTGACCAGAACGATCTGTCTGAAACCTGCACGTACCGCCTCTTCGACAACATGTTGTATTACCGGTTTGTCGACGACCGGAAGCATCTCTTTGGGAATCGCTTTACTGGCAGGGAGTACGCGTGTGCCAAGGCCGGCAACAGGTATGATTACTTTGGATAACATCTGGATTCCTTGCTCAGGTTCGATACACCACTTCAGAGTGCTCAGTGTCCGCGGCGCAGATTACAATTTTTTGTCAATTATACTCAAATGCGGGTAAAGGTCGTTGGCGATTAACACTGACCCTGATAAAACTGACGCAAGTTATATGCCTCCGAATTTTTCGGCAGAAACCTTTGGTGCAGGATTGGTTTAATCCGTCTCTTCTGGTGGCATGCGTCTTTTTGCGCGCTCCTTTAACTGGGCGTTCCGGGTCGATGCAGCGCTTTGAATATCCAGATGCAGTGCTGATTTTGCCAGCATATGAGCTGTGACAGGGGCTGTGATAAACAGAAACAGCGTGATCAGCAGTTGATGAAAGCTCAGAGTACCCTGCGTTATTGAAGTCAGGATCAGTGACGCAATCAACAGCAGTCCCATCCCCAGGGTAGTCGCTTTGGTGGGTGCGTGCAGGCGGGTATAGAAGTCTGGTAGCTTAATCAGGCCAAAAGAACCCAGTAGCACGAACGCTGCGCCGGCGATCACCAGCAGACTGAGAATCAGCTCGATAATTATGTTCATTCGATAATATCTCCCCGCAGCAGGTACTTGCAGAGTGCTGCTGTACTGACAAAGCCCAGCATGGCGATCAGTAGTGCCGCTTCAAAATGGATAGAGCTCAACTGGATCATGCCATAGAGCAGAATCAGCGCTATGCTGTTGATATAGAGCGTATCCAGACTGAGTATCCGATCAGGCAGACTTGGACCTCTCAGAACGGAGGCGATGTTCATCAGTAGTGCGAGACCGACCATACCGAAGGCGATATAAAGCGCACCGGCTAACATTGAAAAATCTCCCGTAATGGCTGTTCATACCGACCTTTAATCTCCTCAATCAGAGACTCCTCGTTGTCGATATCGAGAACGTGTACGTAAAGCCAGCGTTTGTCTTCACTGACCTCAGCGCTCACTGTTCCCGGGGTCAGTGATACTGTTGAGGCGAGCAGGGTAATCGGCAGCTCCTCTGTAATATCCAGAGGGACGGCGATAAAGCCGGGACGAAGCCGATTGCTGGATTTCAAGATTAAAGCGGCGACCCGAAAGTTTGCAACGACTATGTCTCCGATAAGGATGAGCGCATAGCGGATGATTTTTAACGGACTGTGAGCCCGGGGCTGTATTTCCTGTAGAGGGTAACAGATCCGGGGAATCAGAATTGCAAACAGCGTCGCAAGAAAGATATGTCCGGGTGCGACGGAATCATTAAGCAGTAACCAGACCAGAAACAGAACAACGCTGTGGATCGGCGTCGGCAGCCAATTGGATAGTGTCATTTTCCACCTCCGGACAGCAACAGGCCGGGATTGGCTGAAAGTGTCAGAAGCTGTTCGGCCGCTGCATCGGTAAAGGTGCTGATAGGGCCGGCAAAGATCGACATCAGGGGCGCTGCTGCCAATAGTATCCAGACTGAAATAAATTTAATCGGTTCTGAATGGTGTGCTGTATTGGCGCGGTCTGAGGTACGCCAGAATAGTGTAGTTCCGGCACGAGAAAAGGAGATCAATGCGGCAAGACTGGCCAGTAGCAGGGCG
>JBFEXW010000079.1:0-8432 GCA_041562495.1 Marinobacterium sp.
CGATCACAAATGAATAAATTTGCGACAATACAACTCCAGGACCAGAGTCTTGCCGAAGATGCAGTCCAGGAAGCTCTCTTGGCAGCGCTAAAAAATGCAAATGCATTCAATCGTCGATCCGCTCTTAAAACCTGGGTATTTGCCATTCTTAAGAACAAGATCAGTGACCTGCTTCGTAAAAACCAGCGCTATGTAAGTACCGACCACCTGAAAAACGACCAGAATAAATCGGATGATGCTTTGTACGATACGTTATTCGATCAACAAGGCTTTTGGCATACACATGAACGACCCAAAAAATGGAACCAGCCCGATACAAATATAGAGAACCAACACTTTTGGCGAGTGTTTGATGCCTGTATCAACGGTATACCGGAAAAATACGGCAGACTGTTTATGATGCGAGAATTTCTTGAATTATCGACCGACGAAATATGCACCAACGAAATGATCAGTGTTACTAGCTTGAATGTCACGCTCTATCGCGCCCGACTCAGGCTACGAGAGTGTTTGGAAAATCGTTGGTTCCATAAGGAGGATCAATGATGATGAACTGTAAAAAAGCGACAAAGCTGATGTCAGAACAGATGGATCGCACGCTTACTCTAAAAGAACGCTTGGCACTCAAATTTCACTTAATGATGTGTTCTGGCTGTAGTAATTTCGATGATCAAATGCATGACCTTCGTAATATCAGTCAAATCTATACTAAGGGGCAAGACGGACTAAAGACTAAAAACAATAGGGAGGGATCAGAATAATCTGCCGATTTTCACAGGAACTGCGACAGTCCTACATACCCTACTTCTACCGGTCACTGAGAATACATCACGTATTTATTTGTAGCGCTCTTGACTGGTAAGCAATCAGTTTTGCCTGCTTTTCTTCATCGTGCACGCTACTGTGCAACTAGCCTAGAAGCAAAAAATTATATGTTCCAGAAATTGACTGACCTTTTTTGAGCAATCTTTAATTTTATTTACGTCAACCTCAGATATAGCGCATATAAAACAATAAAAACTCTAAATTACCTGTAAGAAAAATCACACTAGCTCCGACAAAGTTTAACAAAATCGTTATAACTACCGGAGCGAGTCAATGCTGTCGACTATCGAACTGCTCGATGTGACTGATTTCCCTAACATCAGACGTTGCAAAACTAGCACTCTGCAGGTCAACCTCGGTTATCGGTGTAACCAAACATGCCTTCATTGTCATGTGAATGCAGGCCCCAATCGAACAGAAATGATGAGTGAAGAGTTAATTGAACTTATCCCTCAGGTACTCAAAAAGTGCAGTATAGGTACTCTAGACCTAACTGGTGGGGCACCAGAAATGCATCCACAGTTTCGTCATCTGGTTCGTTCAGCACGCAAATTGGGCGTAAAGGTAATTGATCGATGTAATCTCACTATTCTGTTTGAAAAGGATCAAACCGATTTAGCTCAATTTCTAGCAGACCAACAAGTAGAAATAATCGCTTCGCTGCCTTGTTATTCTCTCGAAAACGTAGATAAACAACGTGGCAAAGGGGTGTTTGACCGTAGCATTGCCGGTTTAAAGGCTCTCAATGCACTGGGATACGGGAAGTCCGATTCAGATCTGTTACTTAATCTTGTCTACAACCCTCAAGGCCCTTCGTTACCTCCTCCTCAACACGCTTTAGAAGCTGACTATAAACGTGAGTTAGCTGAGCACTTCGGGATCGTTTTCAATCAGTTGTTCACTATCACAAATATGCCCATTAAACGTTTCGGCTCCACATTATTATCAAAAGGGGAGTTTGAACCCTACATGCAACTGCTGAAGAAAAATTTCAGTCAGAGTAATCTGGATAGTTTGATGTGTCGTTCCACGCTCAGTGTTGACTGGATGGGAAGGCTTTATGACTGCGATTTTAACCAACAGTTGGGGCTTTCCATACCGGGAAAATCACAAACCCTTACAGATGTTTTAACAACGAACTTTAATAACAATCCAATTTACACCGGTGACCACTGCTATGGATGCACGGCAGGACAGGGAAGTAGCTGCGGCGGCGCGCTTGGTGATCAGGGATGAAAAAGCTGGTCATAGTAGTGCTGTTGATTGTTCTGGCCTTAGCGTTTTACCAGGTTAATCTTCATCAGTGGCTAACACTGGATGGACTAAAATCCGGATTAGATCAGTTCGAGAAGTGGCGCTCACAATTCCCACTAATGACTGCCAGTGCCTTTTTTGCGCTGTATGTGGCGGCGACAGCTCTATCGTTACCTGGTGCAGCGATCATGACTATAGCGGCCGGGGCACTATTCGGGTTAGTTCAAGGTACCTTACTTGTTTCTTTCGCTTCGACTTTGGGTGCTACCCTCGCATTTTTAGTCTCGCGTTATCTGCTTCGTGACTCAGTACAGCAACGTTTTGGGATCAGGCTTACCGCCGTTAACCGAGGAATTGAACACGATGGAGCCTTCTACCTATTCACTCTGCGACTAGTTCCTGCAGTCCCCTTTTTCCTGATCAACATGTTAATGGGACTCACTCCAATCAAGGTATGGACCTTCTTCTGGGTCAGCCAGACCGGAATGTTGGCTGGTACATTAGTTTTTGTAAACGCCGGGACCCAGATCGCTCAGCTCGAAACCCTGTCCGAAATCCTGTCTCCTACCTTGATCTTCTCTTTCGCGATGCTTGGTCTGTTCCCTTTGCTGGCCAAAAAGGTAATCAGCTTAATACAACGCCGCCGTATATATGATCGCTGGAAAAAACCAACATATTTTGATCGTAACTTAATCGTTATAGGTGCAGGTGCAGGTGGGTTGGTATCTTCTTATATTGCTGCTGCTGTAAAAGCTAAAGTGACCCTGATTGAGGCTCACAAAATGGGCGGAGATTGCCTTAATTACGGTTGCATTCCCAGCAAAGCTCTCATTAAGAGCGCCGGTATTGCTCAACAGATGAAAAATGCAGAGCGTTACGGGCTTCATGCATCTTCACCAAAATTTTCCTTCCGTTCCGTTATGGCGCGTATTCATGAAGTGATTCGTCAGGTAGAGCCGCACGACAGTGTTGAACGTTATACCAAATTGGGAGTTGAAGTACTGCAGGGCTATGCCCGCCTAATAGACCCTTGGACAGTGGATATTTGTCTACACGATGGCAGCCATCAGCGTCTCACCGCGAAGAGCATCATTCTGGCTACTGGTGCAAACCCTATAGTACCGCCATTACCTGGACTCAAAGATACTGGCTATGTAACTAGCGATACATTGTGGGATAAATTTTCCGAACTGGATATCCCCCCCAAGCGTCTGATTGTTATGGGCGGTGGTCCCATTGGTTGCGAGTTATCTCAAAGTTTTGCTCGACTGGGCTCTTGTGTCACTCAAATTGAGCGAGGTACGCGCCTAATAGGACGAGAAGACACCGAGGTATCAGAGCTAGTGCAACGGAGCTTAGAATCCGACGGAGTAACGATACTGACACGGCATTCTGCACTGCGGACTGAGCTAGCAGATGGACGCAAGTATTTGATCTGCAATCATCAGGACCAAGAGGTCAGACTCGAATTCGACCAGTTACTAATCGCTGTAGGCAGACAACCACGCCTTACAGGTTATGGTCTAGAAGACCTCGGCATCGCAACCGACCGTACTATTGTCACCAACGAATATCTGGAAACTCTATACCCCAATATCTATGCCATAGGTGATGTGGCCGGGCCATATCAGTTCACCCATACCGCAGCACATCAGGCGTGGTACGCCGCTGTCAATGCCCTATTCGGGCAGTTCAAACGTTTTCGTGCAGACTACCACGTTATCCCCTGGACCACCTTCACCGATCCTGAAGTGGCACGGGTGGGTCTAAGCGAACATGAAGCTATCGAACAGGGCATCGCCTATGAGGTGACCCGTTACGATCTGGATGATCTGGATCGTGCCATTACTGAGAGCGAGACCACCGGCTTCGTCAAGGTACTCACATCACCGGGGAAAGATCGCATTCTTGGCGTCTGCATCGCCGGCAGCCACGCCGGTGAGCTGCTAGCCGAGTTTGTGCTGGCGATGAAACACGGGCTAGGCCTCAACAAGGTACTCGGCACCATTCATACCTACCCCACTTGGGCCGAAGCCAACAAGTATGCGGCCGGTGAATGGAAAAAGGCACATACTCCCAAACCGGCAATGAAGTGGCTACAGCGATACCATAATTGGAGGAGGGGCTGAAATGTCGACCCGGATCGATTTAGCAATCGTGGTGCCTGTCCTGAATGAGATCGAGACACTGCCTCTGTTGTTGGAGCACCTACGTCACTGGCAACAACGCGGTGTCGAGGTGTTACTGATCGATAGTGGTAGCCATGATTACACGGCCGAAACCGCTCGCGCATTGGGCTTCCGGGTACTGGATGCGACCCGCGGTCGAGCTGCCCAAATGAACTGCGGCGCGCGAGCCTGTAGTGCAAACAATCTGCTGTTTCTACATGCAGATACCCGTCTGCCTGACGGAGCGGATCAGGCCGTTCTGGCTGCACTGACACATTCGGTTGGGGCCTGGGGGCGCTTCGATGTCACAATCGACGGACGCTCACGGATGCTGCCATTAATCGCGGCCCTGATGAACCTGCGCTCACGCCTGAGCGGCATTGCCACCGGCGATCAGGCGCTGTTCATGAGCCGTAAGCTATTCGAACAGGTGGGAGGCTTTCCCGAGCAGCCATTGATGGAAGATATCGAGATCAGCAAACGGCTGAAGTCGATCGTCGCTCCCATTTGTTTACATCAGAAGGTCACCACCTCCGGCCGACGCTGGGACAGCCGCGGCTGCTGGCGAACCATTCTACTGATGTGGCAACTTCGCTGGGCCTACTGGCGTGGTACCCCTGCACAACAACTGGCGGAGCGCTATCGATGAGTGATGTACGTATCATCATCATCGCCAAGGAGCCCACCCCCGGCTTTGCTAAAACCCGTTTGATTCCAGCCCTGGGGGCTCAGGGCGCCGCCAAACTGGCCGACCGACTGCTGCGCCACACTATCACTCAGGCGCTCACGGCCAATCTGGGGCCGGTGGAGCTGTGCGTGACCCCAGATCGACATGGCGACTATTGGCGATACTGGTACGACAACAAACGGATTGAGCTAACCCAACAGTCTAACGGTGATCTCGGTTCACGCATGGCCACGGCAGCACAACAGGGGATTGAATCTGGCCCACCAGTCATGCTTTTGGGAACCGATTGCCCGCAGTTGGATGCACCAACACTGCAAGCCATGGCCGCCTCCCTAACAGAACAGGATGCCTGCCTGTGCCCTGTTGTGGATGGTGGTTATTCTCTGTTGGGGCTACGCAAGTTCGATGCGTCTCTGTTCTGCAATATCCCTTGGAGTACGGATCAGGTTACAGCGCTGACTCGTGATCGTTTGCGACAATTGGGTTGGTGCTGGTATGAGAGCGATCCACTCTGGGATCTGGACGAACCTGACGATCTGGTGCGGCTACAGCACTATCCATCCCTATCAGGAAACATCGAATGAAAATACACTTACTGCGAACCACTGTATTGAGTGCATTGCTTTGTACTCCAGTCATGGCGAACTCCGAAGCCGTCATGTTGGGTGACTTCAGTCGCTACAACAGCTTGCCTCAGGAGCCCTGGCAGTTGATGCGTTTCGACGAAAAAATTCCTGCTACCCTCTACAGCCTACGAAAACATCAGGGGGTTTCTGCCGTCGAAGCTCATGCCAAAGGAGCCATGGCACTGCTGGCACGCCCACTGCAGGTCGACTTGGATCAGACGCCCGTTCTCTGCTGGAGATGGTGGGTCGACCACCCCATCGATCAGGGGGACATGACTACCCGAGCGGGAGATGACTACGCGGCTCGTGTCTATGTCACCTTTGATTTACCCGATAGTGCCATGAGTTTAGGCACACGCTTAAAGCTAGGCTTGGCACGAACCGTACATGGCGATGACCTACCGGATGCCGCCATCAACTATATATGGGACAACCGTAACCCCGTTGGTACAGTCGCAGCCAACGCTTATACCGACCGTGCCCAGATGCTGGTGCTGCGCAGCGGAATGCATGATACCGGCCGCTGGGTTGATGAACGGCGCAATCTGTTGACTGACCTGCAACTATTGTTTGGATCCGGAACCGCCAAAGCACTGCAACTAGCTATAGCGTCTGACAGCGATAACACCGGTGCTCAATCCAGCGCTTTGTTTGCGGACCTACATATGGTTTCGGCCACGGACCCGTGCCAATTTTCTACCGCCACGGCGTCAAGATCCACCCTTTATTACCTGACCAATAAATACGAGAACTGAGATGAACACTTCACTGGCTGTTTTGATTTTGATACTCGCTACTTTTTCCCTATATCTGTCCCGACAAAAAACACAAGAAGGCGGATTTTTTCATGGGCGCTCTGCTGAAGGCGCAGCACCAGGCCTTATCATGCTAATTTTCTCCCAGGTCACCACCTGGATCTTTGCTCGCTCGTTGCTAAATGCCGCCATACTGGGCTTTTACTATGGCATCTGGGGCACAATTGCCTATGCCGCCTACTATCTATCGTTTTTCACCGGAGCCCTGATAATTGATCATCTGCGCTTTCGACAGGGGCACACGAGTATTCAATCGTTCCTGCTAGAACGGTTTGGGCACTGGGGGACACGCTGCTACAATCTAGTGATTGGTGTGCGCCTGATTAGCGAGGTGTTTGCCAACCTACTAGTAATTGGCCTTCTATTCGGTGTTGCGGGTTCCCAAGCCTATACCCTCGCGGTATTGGCCGTATCACTAGTCACTCTGATCTACTCCATGCTTGGCGGTCTGCACGCCAGCCTGCGCACTGACCTGTTCCAGATGCTGGTATTCCTCATGGTGCTCGGCACCCTGATGATCTTTACTGTGAGTGAAGGATACTTTTCTGCGGGCCTGCTTGAATTCAAGCCCTTTGCTATCACCGATCCCGGCCCGATTCTTCTAATAGTCGCCCTGTTGCAGGTATGGAGCTACCCGATGCACGATCCAGTGATGATGGATCGCGGCTTACTTGCCGACCGTCGTACCACTTGGCGCAGCTTTATTCATGCAGGTTGGATCAGCACTCTTTGCATCCTCTCTTTTGGGTCGCTGGGTGTCATTGCTGGTGCTGGTGCGGTCAGCGGTGAGGACATGAATCAAGTACTCATTCGGTTATTGGGGGAATGGCCCATGATTTTGTTCAGCGCCACGCTTGTGGTTTCGGCTATGTCAACTCTGGACAGCACCCTATCTAGTTCGGCCAAACTTGTTGTGATTGATATGCAATTGGCTCCGACTCGAGTGAACAACGGCCGCATTGCCATGGTGATCTTTACGCTACTAGGTCTAGCGTTGGTGTTCTGGGGCAACAACGACTTGTTCAGCGCAGTGGCGGTTAGTGGTACTGCCTCGATGTATCTCGCACCGGTCATCTTCTTTAGCTTGTGGGGTAATCAGCGCGATATTCCACTGTGGAGTTATCTGGCCAGCTTCGTTGTTGCCCTTGGAGGGGCGGTACTCTACTTCACCGAGTCCTCTGGCTACAGTACCCTGCTGGGCGATACGCACAAGTACACAAAACTGTTGTGGATTTCAGTGGCGGTGCTGATTATTGGCTGCCTGATGTTCCAGATTGGTAGTCTAGTCGCTCGCCGACCTCGCCTAATTGATGACCGAATGCAGTTGCAGCCATAATGATTAATCCGAGTACGAAATTGGGTCTGTTGAATGGCCCCGTTCTGCTGTTTGGCGGCCCCTACAGCAATCTGGCGGCCACCGAAGCAATGCAGGCCGAGGCACAGCGGCTGCAGATTCCGCCGGAGCGGGTCATCTGTACCGGCGATATCATCGCCTACTGTGCCGATCCTGTGGAAACCCTTGAGCTAATCATGCATTGGGGCATCCATGTTGTACAGGGCAACTGTGAGCAGTCGTTGGGAGCCGGAGCCCCCAACTGCGGTTGCGGTTTCGACACTGGCAGCAACTGCTCACTGTTGTCCATTGAGTGGTATAAATACGCCAGCCAACGGGTCAGCGCGAAACATAAGCACTGGATGGCGCAACTGCCGGGACAACTGGACTTTCAACTGGGCAACTTCAAATTCAACGTGGTACATGGCAGCAACGATCGTATCAATGAATTCATTTTCCCGGGCACTCCGAAGGCCGTGAAGCAAGCCCGACTGTCAGCTACTACAGCAGATGTCGTGGTTGGGGGGCATTGCGGAATCCCCTTTGGCGAGAGGATAGATAGACAGTACTGGCTCAACGCTGGTGTCATCGGCATGCCCACAAATGATGGCACACCGGATGGATGGTATTTACTGCTGGAACCACACGACGATTGTGTCGTAGCTTATTGGCACCGACTACCGTACCACGTCCAGCAGAGCCTGCAACGGATGCAAAAGGCCC
>JBFEXW010000080.1:0-8408 GCA_041562495.1 Marinobacterium sp.
AGCCATTCGCTGTAGAGTAGCGGGTTTTCGGTGCCCTGAACTGCTATCAGTTCATTTTTCTCCAGATCTTTACCTGCAACAAACCAAGGCTCTTCCGGATAGTTCGGCAGTCCACCGATACCCAGCCCCTGACGCTGACCCAGAGTGTAGTACATCAAGCCCTGATGGGTACCGATCTGATCGCCCTTAGGGGTGACGATCTTACCCGGTTGAGCGGGCAGGTAGCGTTTCAGGAAATCGCTGAAGCGGCGTTCCCCGATAAAACAGATGCCAGTGCTGTCTTTCTTCTTGGCGGTCGCCAGTTCCAGCTTATCGGCAATTTTACGAACCTCGGGCTTTTCCAGTTCCCCGACCGGGAAGAGCGTCATGCTGAGCTCTTTGTGGCCCACCTGATGCAGGAAGTAGCTCTGATCCTTGTTGGGATCTAGTCCTTTCAGCAGGCAGGCTTTGCCCTGATGCTCACCGCGCCGCGTGTAGTGACCTGTGGCGATCAAATCTGCGCCGAGAATCTGAGCATATTCGAGAAATGCCTTAAATTTGATCTCGCGGTTACAAAGGATATCTGGATTCGGTGTGCGACCTGCCTTGTACTCTTCGAGAAAGTGCTCAAAGACATTATCCCAGTACTCAGCTGCGAAGTTTGCAGTGTGCAGTTTAATGCCTAACCTATCGCACACAGCCTGAGCATCGGCAAGATCGGCCAGCGCAGTGCAGTACTCGGTGCCGTCATCTTCGTCCCAGTTTTTCATAAATAGCCCCTCAACCTGATAGCCTTGCTGCTGCAACAGGTAAGCGGACACGGAGGAGTCTACGCCGCCGGACATGCCGACGATTACTTTAAGGCATGAATTACTTTTCATTGAATGAATCTACAGCCTGATCCTGTAATACGGTTAGCGGATAACGGATACCCGCAAGATAGTCATCTATGCATCTGAGTACCAGATCACTGCGTAACTGATCAGATCGTGCTGCGATCTCGTCACGGGTCATCCAGCAGGCACGAATGATAGCATCGTCCAGTGTTGCATTGGGGATCTCTTCGATCGCATCCGCGATAAAACAGGCGCGGTGAAAGGTAAGGGAACGGTCATCGGTCAGATAAACATAGAGTCCGAGAAGATGGCGGGGCTTGACGATCCAGCCTGTTTCCTCCAGCGTCTCACGCTTTACGGCATCGATAAAACGCTCACCCTCCTCAAGATGGCCTGCGGGCTGATTGAAGATGTTTCTGCCTCTGATCAGCTCTTCGACCATCAGAAATTTGCCATCCTTTTCAACGATGGCGGCGACGGTGCTTCTGGGTGTCCAGCGATACGTAGATTGATTTGAATTCATATAAGCGGTTTTACTGGTTAAACTCTCCTTCTATGATACCAGCTTTCTTGGGGTGAAAACCCCGATCGACAGGAGATGTGATTTTATGCGGGACCATATATGGGTGACTGAACAGCCGCTGGATAGCACCCAGGTGATTAACTGGCTCAAGCAGCAGACAGATGGCGTTGGTGCACTGGTGACTTTTACCGGTATGGTACGTGATCTTCCCGATGCTGATCTACAGATAATGGAGCTGGAGCACTATCCGGGAATGACCGAGAGGGCTCTGGATCAGATAGTGGCTCAGGCGCGAGAGCGCTGGCCACTGATCGCTGTCTGGGTAGTGCACCGGGTAGGGCAGATGAGTCTGGGTGATGAAGTGGTGCAGGTTGGGGTGAGTTCAGCGCATCGCAGTGCCGCCTTTGAGGCGTCCAGCTTTATTATGGATTATCTGAAGCGCGATGCGCCTTTCTGGAAACGCGAGGTGACTGATAAGGGCTCAGTCTGGGTTGAGCAGAAAAGCACCGATCTCGATGCAGCTGAGCGCTGGTCCGAACAGTCTGATAACTGAGCCTTTTTAAATCGGCGTGTCAGCGCTTTCTGCGATTTCTTCGTTTGGCGGGTGAGTTTGGTGCTTTAGGCAGGTGAATCTCCTGCTGGCTAAACTGCCCCGGTTCCAGTTGATCGATCCGCCAGGTGCCGATCGCGACTCGAATCAGGCGCAGTGTTGGAAAACCCACTGCAGCGGTCATGCGCCTCACTTGGCGATTTCGCCCTTCGCTGATGCTGAGTTCAATCCAACTGGTAGGGATGGTGTCGCGGGAACGGATCGGTGGGATACGTTCCCAAATATCAGGTGCCGCGATCCTCTTCGCCTGAGCCGGGCGGGTCAGACCATCCTTGAGTTCAACTCCGCGCTCCAACTGCTGCAGTGCCTGATCGCTGACCTCACCCTCGACCTGCGCCCAGTAGGTCTTGGCTAGTTTGAATTTGGGATTGGCCAGACGGTGCTGGAGTTCGCCATCGTCGGTGAGAAGAAGCAGTCCTTCAGAATCATAGTCCAGACGACCTGCGGCATAGATGTCTGGCACATTGATATAGTCAGCGAGTGTTGACCGTCCTTCGGGATCGGTAAAGCTGGAGAGTACTTGGAAGGGTTTGTTAAACAGATAGATTCGCGACATACCGGGGCCTTTACAGTGTTACAGTAAAGTGTAACCAATCTCGGGTCCCGGTCGTAGCCTTTGCTGTGAATCTAAAGTTCTAGCTCGGTATCGGCTGGATATTGACCGCGATAACCCCTTTGGGTCCGTCGCCGAGTTCAAAAGTGACACTTTCACCCGCCTTCAGGGTTTTGTAGCCACTTTTTTCTATGGCCGAATAGTGAGCGAAGATATCACCTTCAACACTTTCTGAGTTGATAAATCCGAACCCTTTGGTGTTATTGAACCATTTTACCGTTCCACTATGCATCGCAACCTCCTTTACGATCTGCATGACAGCCTGGGAATGACCTGTAATAACCAGATCGAAACCGGCCTCCCGCCGACTTTAGATCTGACGCTGTAATTAAAGACTGAAATTCGATAAAAGTACTATACAACTAAGGTTGATTAGGAAGATCTCTCTGGTGATTTTTTGATCTGGGGCAGTGTTAGGGAACCTGCGATTAAGTACCTAGATTCCGGTTAATTCACAGGCTCTTCTGGTAGAGCCGATATTTGCGCTAAATTTCAGTCAACATCTTCCTGAATTTCATGTCTAGATGCTGTTTTAGCAGAACCCAGATGGACGGATCCCACTACTGTGCCCGCAGCATCTGATCTGCGCGCACAGTAGTGGCCAACGTAAACAGCATCGCTCATTTGCTATCGTTCTTCTGTAGACTAGGATACCGCGCTTTTACAAAACCAAATTGACACTTTGAATCGCCATGCAGAAGAGTTTCGACATGATTAAGATCATGCTCATTCGCAGACGTTGTCGTCAGACTGTGGGTTAAGCCTGTGCGAGCATCGACTCCGAGATGTGCCTTCATGCCAAAGTGCCACTCGTTCCCTTTTATTGGTTTGGTGTATCTCAGGGTCACGCTGCGCTGAGTTGTTCTTGGTTGAAGACGGGGCTTGGATAATAGTCGCGTCGACGAGGGTACCTTCTTTTTAAAATACGCCTGCATCGGTCAGCCATGGGTTAACTGTTTTAAACAGTTTTCTTGCCAGACCTTTAGGTTCCAACAGGTGGCGGAAATTCATGATTGTCCTAGGGTCAGGAATCGCTTTATCGAGCGACAGTCCTGAAAACGGGCGCATTGATGCTATCTCATAAAGGGCATCTTCCATGGCTGGATCACTCAGGTTGTAGCAATGCTGCATGCAATGAATCCGCAACATCGTTGATAACGGATAGGGTCTGCGACCCTTGCCTGCCTTCGGATAGTGCGGCTTGCTGATCGACTTCAAACGAGCCTATGGAACCAATTTATCCATCCGTCCCAGGAAGATCTCCTGCCGAGTCTTTCGGCGCTTTTGATTGAAATCGCTGTCGGTGAAGGTGAGCTGGTGATCCATTTTAAAACCCGAACAGGAGAGCGCCGCGGACTTTCTCAGGCTAAAGGAGTTATTCGCAACTCCCCTAACAGATCACATCAGAGGTGGTGACAAAATTTGTTATTGTCAGATATGTCGGACTCGATCATGATAATATCGAATCGAAGTTAAGCATTTTTCTTACTCTAGGGTGTCAGTGCGGGTTACTCCTGAATTTAGGTGTGATTCATAAGAAATTGAAGCGGGTCGATGCGAAAGGTCTCCAAAAATTCTTATAAAGTCGCGATAGCATTGCTGGTTTTTGTAACCCTGATGCTTAGCGGATGTCGCGACCCCAACCTGACTCAGGCTCAATCGAGCTATAGACTGCTTGGTTTGGGGAAGAGCGATCTCACCCTATTGTCCGACATCAAGGTTGGCGATCTGCGAATACGATATCTGCGAATAACAGATGAACGGTGCCGATCTGGCTATCGTAAAAATCTGCTCATTGAAGGTGTTATCGGCCCCGATTCGACAGCGGTACTGGCGAAAATGCTACCGGGTATTGATGTCGAGTGTGACACCGGAAGCCGGCTTAAGAAAAGCTCGCGCGTTGTCTATCTTAACTCAGAGGGTGGCGTGCTCGAAGATGGAGTCGCGATGGGGCGCCTGTTCAGCCGCTATGACGTGGAAGCGCGTGTAGTAAATCGCTGTGCCTCCGCCTGTGCCGTTGCTTTCGTCGGAGCGTCTGCAAGATCGCTGTCAGAAAACAGTGAGCTGGTGTTTCACGCGCCTTATATCAAGTCTCCTTTTGGTTTTAAGTGTTCAGGCAGAGAGGAGGCTAGTGGCCTGAGAAGCTTCTATACTGCGCAATTGGGTGAGGCCAATGGGAACTATCTTTTTCGACGAACAATGGAACATTGTTCTGTATCAGATGGCTGGTCGGTAAATCGCGATGCCGCTAAACTCTTTGGTCTGCTGTTGAATTAGTCTTAACGCATTGCCAATAAACAGGGGAGTATTTGCGCTTGGTTAGAGGGTATTTCCCGGCACATCACTGGCATGATGTTCTGCGTTATGTCGCTGATGCAGATGATCTCTGGGTCAACATAGAGATCACCGAATACTCGGTGATCATTGATCATACGCTGGTGTCGTTTATTACCGAGACGGATCAGGATGTAGAGTTCCGGGTCAAACGTCAGGAGTTGTTAACGACTGATACTCAGGGGATGGTTGAGGTCAGCTGGGATGGGACTGGTCTGTTCACAATCTGTGATGAGCTAGCAGATAAGCGCTGGGTACTTGTTACCGCTGATCAGGGTGTCAGTTCAGAAACTGGGTGAACTGGTCAACTGATACGCGTTGCGCTTTAAGTTCATTGATCTTCGCTGTTTTATCTTCATAACCCAATGCGATTCCGCATACCAGCATGAGTTCTTCAGGAGCCTGAGTAATTTCAGCAACGGTTTTATGAAAGAACGACCAGTAGCCCTGAGCGCAGGTTGCCAGCCCTCTGGATTCAGCTGCAAGCATCAGGTTTTGTAAAAACATCCCCAGATCGAGCCACTGGCCATAATCCAAACGTCGGTCAATGTAAGCAAAGATGCCCACAGGGGCGTTAAACAGCTGTGCATTTCTGGCGAACTGTCGGTGTCTGCCTGCTTTGTCTTCACGCGGGATGCTAATCAGGTTATAGAGCGCTTCGCCAACATCCTTGCGCCGCTGGTTATAGGGCTCAGGCAGCGGGTAGGGGTAGACGATATACTCAGGCTGATCTGTTGGATTATCGGTGCTCAGTCTTGCGCTGGTTGCTGATTTAAGCTGCGCCAGCTTATCGCCAGTCAGAACGTAAATTTTCCAAGGCTGAAGGTTACCGTTGGAGGGCGCTCCCGCTGCGATTTCGAGAAGCTCACGAATCAGGCTTACCTCCACGGAATTATCCAGAAATGCGCGGATGGTACGCCGGTTTCTGATCGCTGTTTCGACATCCATTGTGCACTCCTGAATATCTGAAAGGGTAAATCCCAGACAAGAAAAAGGCCTGCAGAGGGGCAGGCCTTGTATCACGTCAGCGAATTATTCTGCAACGTATTTACGGAAAGAGGCAAGTGCGGCTTCAGCGTCAACACCGCGGTCTTTCACAGAATCCATCCAGAACTGGTCGATCCCTTTAATGATCTGGTTCATCTCAACTACGCGAGGATCATCGTTGCTCAGGCGAGCGATATGAACACCATTCGCTTTTGCATAATCCAGACCTTCCTGTTCTGCATCCTGCCAGGCTTTACCGGCCAAACGAGAGAGTTTTTCACCCGAAACGCTCATGATTGCTTTCTGATCTTCAGGACTCAGGTCATCGAAGAAATCAGGATTCATCACGATACTGAATGTCGTTGTGTACAGGTCATTCGGGAAGATGGTCAAGTCAGAGGTAACCTCCGCCAGACGGAAGAATTTCTGCTCGCCCAGAGGCAGGAAGGTACCGTCAACCACACCCTGCTGCAGCATTTCGTAGGATTTTGGTGCTGATGCGGATACCGGAGTCACTCCCAGACGTGCTGCCAGTTCGTTAACCAGGCCGCCACCCAAACGGATCTTCTTATCTTTCAGGTCAGCAAGGGTATTAACCGGGAACTTGGTGTGCATCTGGCCAGGGCTGTGTACAAACATGCCGAGGAGCTTGAGACCGTCATACTCGTTTGCAGAGTTGAAGTACTCCTGCTGCACACGCCAAAGCGCTACAGATGCACTTTCCGCTTCTTTGATCTCACCTGGAATCTCAGCAACGCCAGTCAGGTTAAAACGGCCTGGTACGTAAGCGTTAACGGTAAAGCCTGCGTCAACAATTCCATCCTCAACTGCAGAGAAGATAGTTTTTGGATGACCAGTGTGGTTCTCTACAACGACCTTAACACGGCCATCGGTTGCTTCTTCAACCCACTTTGACCAGGTTGGCCATACGATGGCGTTCTGTGGGTTGCTTGGTGGAAGCCAGGTCGCAACACGCAGAGTTGTTTCCGCCATTGATGACATGGAGATCAGCGTCCCTGCAGCTACGCCAACCAGTTTGAGTTTCAAATTTGTCATTATTATTGTCCTTTCTCTTGTTTACTTTGCATTCTGTAGAGAGTGTTCAAAGTACCCCCGACTAAGAATTCTAGCGATAGAGCAGCTCCGGTAAAAATAACGAGATTTGGGCTACAAATACAACTAACGATAGTCGAATAATATCAGCGACCCAGAACGGAGTTACTCCTTTAAAGATGGTACCCGTGCGTACATCGCGAACGACTGCACTTAGCACGAAGACGTTCATACCTACTGGTGGGGTGATCAGACTGATCTCGGTTACGATCACCACTACGATGCCATACCACACCAGATCAAAGCCCAGACTCTGAATCAGTGGGTAGAAAACAGGTACGGTCAACAGCAGCATCGACAGGCTTTCAAATACCATGCCGAGCAGGATATAGATGCCCAAGATGACCAGAATGACCACCATAGGTGCAACATCGAGTGACTGCACAAAGGTCAGCAGCCATTCTGGAAGACCAGCACGGTTGATAAAGTCTGAGAAGATCAGTGCACCAATTACCACGGTGAACAGCATCGCAGAGGTGCGTACGGTGTCGGCAAGTGTTTCATAGATCTTCTGAATATTAAGCTGACGACGCGCCAGTGCGATCACAAATGCACCGCCGGCACCAATACCTGCTGCTTCTGTCGGGGTAAAGATACCTGCGTAAATACCGCCCATCACAATAATGAACAGCAGCATTACGCCCCAGATATCTTTCAGAGCGGTGAGTCGTTCGTGCCAGCTTGATTTATCGCCGGCGGGACCGGCAGCCGGGTTGCGGGTAACGACAAAGCGCACTGCTGCCATATAGAGCAGAATCCCGAGCATGCCAGGCAGGAAGCCGGCAGCGAAAAGTTCTCGGATACTGGTTTCAGTCAGCAGGCCATAGATAACCAGAATAACGCTGGGCGGAATCAGTATGCCCAGTGTGCCACCGGCGGCGATTGATGCGGTAGCCAGAGCATCTGAATAGCCATATTTACGCATCGGCGGCAGAGCAACCTTAGCCATGGTAGCTGAAGTCGCAAGGCTGGAACCACAGATTGCAGAAAAGCCACCACAGGCAACCACGGTCGACATCGCCAGACCTCCTTTGCGATGACCCAGGAATGTGTATGCGGCGTTATAGAGCTCCTGAGAGAGACCCGACCGGGTTACAAAGTTACCCATCAGAATAAACAGCGGGATTACTGAAAGGCTGTATTCCTGAACCGTTTCAATAACGCGGTTTGATGCCAGTGTCAGAGAAGCTTTCCAGCGGAAATCGAGTAGGTTTTCAAAGGTTAATCCCTGCAGAATCGCAAACCCGAAAAAACCGACCAGTGCCATCGCGAAGGCGATCGGCATGCGAACAACGAGAATTAAAAATATAAGTAGACTAAATCCAATGATAACGGCAGTCATTTTGCCCCCAAAGTTATTTTTATTTCTCGGATTTGAGAATGCGATAGATGCCGTAAGTGATCATGCCGGCG
>JBFEXW010000081.1:0-8287 GCA_041562495.1 Marinobacterium sp.
GCCCGGGCCCACCATCACCAGCGGAACCCGGGTCTGATACTCCGAGGCGCGGCTCGCGTGACCATCCTTCACGAAGAGCCCCAGGATGCCGGTGGTGTTCTTGGCCCTGAACCCGAAGGTTCAGAGTGGAAGCAAGTAGAGTCGCATTAGGCTTTCCGAGAACGGACCTGCTCACAGTAACTCTAATCCTGCTTCCGGTATAAGGATTATCGGCTCGAGGGACTTAAACCTCTGTCGAACATCCCAGGGTTGGGTACATTATACACCCTCGCTGCTTGTCGCTTGCAAGTCAGAATTCGGTGAATTTTCCGGAGTGGTCTGTAATGCTGCGTCAACTTTGGCGGCAAGACGCTTCAGCTGCTCCTCGGTACTTTCGCGATTATGTTCCCGGAGCTTCATCAACTCGTGGGAAATATTCAATGCCGCCATCACAGCGATGCGTTCGAGTCCCAGTAGCTTGCCGTGTTCCCGGATTTCACGCATTTTCGAGTCGAGATAGTCAGCCGATGCAAGCAGTTCAGCCTCCTCGCCATCAGGACAAACAACGCTGTACTCCTTGTCCAGAAGTTGCACGCTAACGGTGCGGGCCTGTTGTGTCATGAATTTTTCTCCAGTGCTTTGAGGCGTTCCAGCATCGACTCTACACGTCCTCTGGTACTGTCTTGCGTTTTAAGTAGCTGGGCGCGCTCCTCTTCGAGTCGAAAATTCCTGTTCTTCAGTTGCCTGTTTTGCTCTTCGGCCTGATTGAGTCGCAGGAGAAGAAGATCAATCTTCTTTTCAAGCGCAGCAAAATAGTGGTCGGTCATAGCCTATCTCAGATAGATAAATACTGATCTCCATAGTATCAGGCGCTGAGGCCGGGTCAATTTGTTAACCTCGATAGGGAAATGCGCTGAATCATTCAATTCTGATCTTTCTGCGGTTCGTGCTGACCCGGGGCATCGGCTGGTTTAGACTAGGCGTCTATATCATTAACTCTGTTCAGGCTGTTAAGGAGTATCTGTGGCTACTGAGATGACCGCCCCCGATTTTGATCAACTCACCAACTTGTTTATCGAGGAGGGCGCAGTTTCCTTATCGCCGTCCGAGTTGCATGGTGCGTTGGTCGGGCAACTTGCGGCCGGTAAGCGTCATAATGCGGAGGGACTCGAAAAATTTTGTGCTGACCAGTTGGATATCGCTGGTTTGAATCATCCCAGTAGCCAGCCGCAGCTCAGTGCGCTTTATCGGGAAGCACTGGCGCAACTCGAATCAAGCAATTTTGAACTCAAGCTACTGCTACCAGAGGAGGATCAGCCATTATCAGCCAGAGCTGAGCATCTTGGGCTTTGGGTTGCTGGTTTTCTGGCAGGCTTTGGTCTGGCTGTTACAGATAAAGCGGGCACGCTGGGCACAGAAGCACAGGAGAGCCTGAAAGATCTGGTACAGATAGCTCAGATAGATGCGGATGCTGAAGGTGAAGAGGAGGAGTCGCTTCTTGTTGAGGTGGAGGAGTATGTGCGTATGGCTGCGATGCTGCTTTTCACCGAGTGTAATGTGGCCGCTGAACAGTCCGAAAAGCCGGCAAGACTGCATTAAGGAGTGAGGATGAAAATTTCGATCGATCTCTTTCAGGCGCGCCGTGCTTCGCTACTGGCGAAGATGCCGGTGGGCTCAGTGATGTTGATTCCGGCAGCTCGTCTTAAACAGCGTAATGGTGATGCTGAATACTCTTTTCGTCAGGACAGTGATTTCTACTATTTAACGGGTTTTAATGAGCCCGATGCTGTTTTGGTGCTCAAGCCTGGTACGTCCAGCCCGGTCACCCTGTTTTGTCCTCCCAGAGATCCGGCGATGGAGGTCTGGACCGGCTATCGTGCCGGCCCTGAAGGCTGTGTTTCCATCTATGGTGCAGATCAGGCCTTTAATCTTGAGCAGCTTGATGATGAGTTGCCGAAGCTGATTGATGGTGTCGAACAACTGCTCTATCCGCTAACGCGTAATTCAGAGTTTGACCAGCGGGTTAAGGGTTGGCTGAGTGCGATGAGCCGGAAAGTCAGGACGGGAGTTGAGCTGCCAAAGAGCTTTGCGGATTCCGACAGTCTGGTGCATGAGATGCGTCTGTTCAAAAGCGAGGCGGAGGTTGAGGTGATGCAGCGCGCTGCAGATATCTCTGCCAACGCGCACTGCCTGATGATGGAGCAGGCCAGACCAGGTATTAATGAACTGCAGTTGGAAGCGGTGCTCCATGCGCACTGTATGCAGCAGGGCGCGCGCCATCAGGCCTATACGCCGATTGTCGCAGGCGGTGCTAATGCCTGTATTCTTCATTATATCGATAACAATCAGGCAATTAATGATGGTGATCTGGTACTGATTGATGCGGGTTGCGAGCTGGATAACTACGCCAGTGATATTACCCGAACTTTTCCGGTTAATGGCCGTTTTTCCGCTGAGCAGGCGGCTATTTACGATCTTGTATTGAAAGCTAATCTGGCGTGTATTGAGCAGGTAAAGCCCGGGTATTGCTGGAATGATCTTCATGAGCTCTCGGTACAGATTCTGACTGAGGGATTAGTTGAGCTCGGTCTTCTTGAAGGCAAGGTTGATGAGTTGATAGAGTCCGGCGCCTATCGTCGTTTCTATATGCACCGTATAGGACATTGGCTGGGTATGGATGTTCATGATGTTGGCTCCTATCGGAAATCTGGCGAGTGGCGTAATCTCGAACCGGGTATGGTCACCACTATCGAGCCGGGAATTTATATTGCACCTGATGATCAGCAGGTTGAGGCGCGGTGGCGTGGTATCGGTGTGCGTATTGAGGATGACGTGCTGGTAACTGCTAACGGATACCGGGTATTGACCGCGGGAGTCCCCAAGGAGCGTGCCGAAATCGAGGCGCTTATGCAAAATGGCTAGCAGAGATTACGACCTGATTGTGTGTGGCGGCGGGCTGGTGGGTGCCAGTCTCGTCTGTGCTTTGCTGCCCAGTGCCAGGCAGTTAGGTCTGTCCATCGCGCTGATTGAACAGAGTGAGATTCAGTCGGTGCCCAATCCGGACTTTCAGCCCAGTTTCGATGCCAGGTCGACTGCATTGGCGCGAGGTGCGCGTACCGCGTTTGAACGCATGGGCCTCTGGTCTGAACTCTCCAGACATGTTGAGCCTATAGAACATATTCAGGTATCTGACCGCTCTGGATTTGGTCAGGTCAATATGCGTGCCGAAGATGAACACGTCGATGCACTTGGATATGTGGTTGAAAACCACTGGGCGGGTCAGGTGCTGATGCATCAGATTCAGAAGCGCGGTGTGGAATCGGTTGAGATTATTAGCCCCGCGTCAGTCATTTCAATTACGCCTCAGGAGCAGGGGCAGACTGTCAGTATTGAACGCAACTCCGGTGAGCAGCAACAGTTCTCTGCGGCGCTGGTCGTAATGGCGGATGGCGGGCGATCAGAACTGCGTAAGCGGATGGGGATCGAGTATCGCGAACATGATTATCACCAGTCAGCGCTGGTTGCCAATATCGGTATTGATCGCCCGCATCAGCGAGTTGCCTATGAGCGATTTACCGAGTCTGGGCCTATAGCGTTATTGCCGATTGAATCGCATGAGCGTCAGCATCGGATGGGTCTGGTCTGGACGCTGCCGGCAGATCGGGTCGAGGAAAAACTGGCTATGGATGAGTCTGCGTTTCTTGCAGCTCTGCAGCAGGCCTTTGGTTACCGGGCTGGCAGGTTTGTCACGGTGGGCGAGCGCTATAGCTATCCGTTGAAACTGATTCGGGCTGATGAGCAGGTTCGACCGGGTCTGGTTATCTTGGGCAATGCGGCTCACTCACTGCATCCGATTGCTGGACAGGGGTTTAATCTGGCGCTTAGAGGTGTTTGTGATCTGGCACAACTGATTATCGATCGTAAGGCGCAGGGGCAGGAGCTGGGTGATCTGGAATCCTTGGATCAGTACCTTGAGGCTCGGCAGCGTGATCAGCAGCGTACAATTGGTTTTGGTGATACTGCACTTTCACTGTTTACCAGTCAGAACCCTCTGGTTCGTATCGGCCGTAGTCTTGGATTGCAGCTGATGAATTCTGTGCCGCCGGCACGAACCCTGCTGGCTCGAGCGGCGATGGGGCTCGATATACCAGCAACAGGAGTTAAGCCTCATGACTGAGTCTTCCAATGTTGATCTGCTGATTGCCGGTGCGGGGATGACCGGTCTGGCACTGGCGCTGGCGATGTCTGAACTGGGATGCAGGGTCGAGGTTGTTGATCCACAGGCTCTGGATCTGTTGCAGTTGAATGGGTTGATTGAGCAGAAATTAAAGACCGATTTTGATTCCAGAGTCAGTGCACTGACCCTGGCCTCTCAGCAGTTGTTGGTGAATCTGGGTGTATGGCCTCAGATTTGTCGGTGGGGGGCTGAACCCTATACCCGTATGTATGTATGGGATGGTGAAACCCGTGGTGAAATAGACTTCGATGCTAACGAAGTTCATCAGCCCTATCTGGGGCATATTGTTGAGAATCGATGGATTCAGTTTGCGCTGCTGCAGGCGGCAGCGAAAGATCCGGGAATTCGATTAACCCCGGGCGTTAAGATCGAACGATTTCTTGAATTTCGGTCAGAAGGCGGAAGCGTCCAGCTGTCTGATGGTAGTCAACGTCTGGCTAAGCTGGTGATCGGTGCTGATGGTGCCGAATCTCAGACACGTAAGCTGGCGGGTCTGGGTACCCATGAGTGGGATTATGGACATCATGCGGTGGTCGCAACGTTGCGTACTGAAAAATCACATCAGGATTGCTGCTGGCAGTGTTTTACGGCTGATGGCCCTCTGGCGCTTCTGCCTCTGGCGGATCCTGATAAGCGGGCGCTCTCTCTGGTCTGGTCGACCTCGGCGGATCATGCACGCCAGCTCGTTTCGATGGATGAGAGCGAATTTTGTGCGGCAATTACAGATGGCAGCAGGAGTATTCTGGGCGCGGTGCAGAGTGCCAGTCAGGTGCAGTCTATCCGTTTGAAGCAGCGCCATGCTCAGTCTTATGTTACTCAGGGACTGGCGTTGATTGGTGACGCGGCTCATACCATCCATCCGCTTGCCGGTCAGGGCGTCAATCTGGGGTTCCAGGATGTAGGTGCTCTGGTTGATCAGCTTCAGGACGCACTGGCGCGTAACGAGTCTATAGGCGATATTCGTGTGCTCAGGCGTTATCAGCGTGCCCGGCGCTTTCGGAATGTCAAGATGACCGCAATGATGGAAGGGTTTAAGCGTCTTTTTGAGCCTCAGCCTCCGCTGGTTGAGATGGGGCGCAGTATTGGAATGCGTCTGGTAGGGCACTCCGGGCCTGTTAAGCAACATCTGATGCATGAAGCGATGGGGTTGGCGGACCAATCATCAAGTCTGCTTAAGGTCGATACGGACTCGTTAAACTGATCAATTATTGAACTCCGCCCGAGTTCGGGTACAATCTTTCGCCCCTTAGGTTTGACGTGGTTCAATACGTCACTATTTTTTATACAGGTATATAGATCGATGGGACAGAAGACCCCGCTGTATCAGCTACATCAGGAGATGGGTGCTAAGTTAGTCGACTTTGGTGGCTGGGATATGCCGCTGCACTACGGTTCGCAGGTCGAAGAGCATCATCAGGTCCGTCAGGACGTCGGTATGTTTGATGTGTCACATATGACGATTGTCGATGTGTCCGGACCGGAGGCGCGTAAGTTCCTGCGCTATCTGCTGGCAAATGATGTGGCACGTCTGGAACTTCAGGGTAAGGCGCTCTATACCACCATGCTTAATGAGCAGGGCGGTATCATCGATGACCTGATCGTATATCTGATGACTGAGCCGGGCTCCAGCTCTGAGTGGTATCGTCTGGTGGTGAACTGCGCGACTCGCGAGAACGATCTGAGCTGGATGGCGGATAAAGCGGTGCCTTTTGATGTCACGCTGACCGAGCAGCCAGATATGGCGATGGTTGCCATTCAGGGACCGAATGCAATAGAAACGGTTTGCAGGGTTCTGGGTGAATCACGTACCAGACTTATCTCCGGATTGGAGGTGTTTCAGGGGGTTGAGTCCGAGGGCTGGTTTATCGCCCGTACCGGTTATACCGGTGAAGATGGTCTCGAGATTATGCTGCCGGATGAAGAGGTGGCAGAGTTCTGGAAGAGTCTGTCAGAACAGGGCGCAAAACCCTGTGGTCTTGGGGCGCGTGATACGCTGCGCCTTGAAGCTGGCATGAATCTCTATGGCAGCGATATGACGGAAGAGGTTACGCCGCTGGAATCGGGTATTGCTTGGTCGGTCGCACTTGAACCTACTGACCGTGATTTTATTGGTCGTAGTGTGCTGGAAGTGCAGAAGGATACCGGCGTACCCAGAAAGCTGGTGGGTCTGGTGCTGGAAACGCGTGGTGTGCTTAGAGGTCATCAGACTGTTATCGTTGACTCCGGTGAGGGTGAGATCACCAGTGGTAGCTTCTCGCCGACACTGGGGCTGTCAATTGCATTGGCACGCATCCCTGCAACCTCAGCAACAGAAGCTAAGGTTGTGATGCGTGGTAAAGAGGTGGGTGTACGCATTGTTCGTCCGCCCTTTGTTCGTAAGGGTAAGAAAGTTTTTGCTTAAAAGCCGATAAGGGGATCGATGATGAGCAATGTACCAAGTGAACTGAAATATGTTAGCAGTCACGAGTGGATTCGTGATGAGGGTGACGGCATTGTTTGTGTGGGTATCACAGATCATGCTCAGGATCTTCTGGGTGATGTGGTATTCGTAGAGCTGCCAGATGTTGATGCAGAGGTGTCTGCGGGCGATGATGCAGGTGTTGTTGAATCTGTAAAAGCCGCATCGGATATCTATGCACCTCTGAGTGGTACAGTGGTCGAGGTTAATGAAGGGCTGGAAGATGCACCGGAATCCGTAAACTCAGATCCATATGGTGATGGCTGGTTCTTCAAGCTGAAACTGAGTGATCTGAGTGAGCTTGACGATCTGCTGGATGCTGACGAGTACTCAGCTCAGTGTGAAGACGAGTAAGATCTAAACAGAATCCAAGGCGTTATTGCTGCACGAGCAGCTTAACGGTTTTTCCTCAGCTCCATAGAGACTTATTAAGTGTTTATGGAGCTTTCTATTTTTGGTGAAAAGATGAACCTGAAACCACTTGTTTTGAAAAAGGGAGCTGATCGGCGTCTGCGTGCAGGTCATACCTGGGTCTATAGCAATGAGGTTGATACTCAGGCCTCTCCGTTAAAAGAGTTCGACGCCGGAGAGCAGGTTCATATTGTTGATACTCAGGGGCGGGTACGTGGCAATGCGTTTATCAATCCCAATACCCTGATCTGTGGCCGTATCTTCAGTCGTGACGAAAATCAGCTGCTCGACCGCTCGTTGATTGTTCATCGGCTGAATATTGCACTCTCGCTGCGCGAAATGAATTTTGACCAGCCCTGTTACCGTCTGGTCTATGGCGATTCTGATGGTTTGCCAGGGTTGGTGATTGATCGTTTCTACAACGTTTTTGTGGTTCAGATCTCGACCGCTGGTATGGAGCTTGTTCAGGATCAGATTATTGATGCGCTAAATAAGGTGTTTAAACCTGAAGCGATCATTATGCGCAATGATGGTAAGTTCCGTCAGACCGAAGGGCTGGAGACTTACGTCGAGGTGGTACAGGGGCAGGTGGATGATCTCTCACCTCTGTCCGAAAACGGAGTGAACCTTGTAGCTCCGCTGTTAACCGGTCAGAAGACCGGCTGGTTTTATGATCACCGTGAAAATCGTGCCCGTATGCAGCAGTTAGTTAAAGGCAAGCGGGTACTGGATCTGTTTAGCTACATCGGTGGCTGGGGCGTGCAGGCGCTGGCGGCTGGTGCGGAAGAGGTGACCTGCGTTGATGCTTCTGCTGGTGCTCTTGAAGTGGCAATGGAGAACGCTCGCCTCAATGGCCTGGAGTCTAAGCTGCGCACGCTGCAGGGTGATGCGTTTGATATCTGTAAGGCGATGGTTGCAGAGCGTGAACGTTTCGATGTGGTTCTGGTTGATCCGCCTGCGTTTATTATGCGTAAGAAAGATATTCGTAATGGTGAGCGTGCGTATGCGCGAATCAATAACTTTGCGATGCGCCTGTTGAAGAAAGGTGGCGTGCTGGTTTCCGCGTCCTGTTCAATGCATCTTCAGCCTGAGCGTCTGGTTGATATGTTGCGAGCAAACAGTCGTGAGCTTGACCGTCAGGCACAGATCTTTGCACAGGGGTATCAGGGAGCGGATCATCCAATTCATCCCGCGATTCCAGA
>JBFEXW010000082.1:0-8284 GCA_041562495.1 Marinobacterium sp.
ACCCTTTTCTCTAAACGGTCAGTCTTTGTTCACAAACAACGGATGGATATTGTTCTTGTTGAACTTCAGCACCGGATCAAGTTCGGTCATCTCAAATGAGATCTGCACATAACTGGTATCGGTTATCGGTTTCATCCAGTCGCAAAGAATCTCGAACACCCGTTTCGCGACCTCTTTCTTCAGTTCCATATCCCGACCATGCCCAATCTTCAGACTCAGGTTCAGATAGGCAAAATCTTCACGGCCATCTGCAACGCGGTAGTCATCACTTTTGAACGCCCGACTGCGCACCCCACCGATCGGAAAAGCGTCAGTCGAGACAACATAGTCATGAAGCGCAGAGAACAGCGGTTGGAATTCGAGGCGATCATGCAGATTCGCAGAGTAGTCAACAACAAAATGTGGCATCGGCCTACCTAATGATTTGGTTTATCGAATGCATACAATTTATTTAACATGTTAATTTTTGTCAATCAAAGGCATTGACATAGTTAACATATTAACTAAAATCAGTAATCATAAGGTTGTGACAAAATTTATTGTCACAAAATAGTTAACAAATGAACTATTTTTACTAACCAGAATTAAAAATAATCCGACAGGTGACCCAAGATGCTGAACGATAAGCAGATCGCGGACGCTGCAGAACGCCTCCATACTGCAGAGATTGAACGCAAGCAGATATCCGCCCTGACCCTTGAATATCCCGATATGGATATGTCCGATGCCTATGCTGTTCAGAAAGCCTGGGTTGATAAAAAGCTCGCATCCGGTCGCAAGGTTATCGGCTACAAGGTTGGACTGACCTCACGTGCGATGCAGATGGCAGTGAATATCGACGAGCCAGACTACGGTGTTCTTCTGGACGATATGTACTTTGAAGATGGTGCCACGCTCAAGGCGTCTGATTTCCTTGATCCGCGTATTGAAGTTGAACTGGCGTTTATTTTGAACAAGCCACTGTTCGGCGAAAACGTATCTATATTCGATGTCTATAACGCGACCGATTATGTCATCCCTTCGCTGGAGCTGATCGCCGCTCGCTGCATGCGTACTGATCCAGCAACCGGTTACACCCGCAAGGTGTACGACACCATCGCAGATAATGCGGCAAACGCAGGGATCATCCTCGGCGGCCGTCCTGTTAAACCGACTGAGATGGATCTGCGCTGGGCCGGAGCGGCACTCTACGTTAATGGTCAGATTGAAGAGACTGGTCTTGCATGCGGCGTTCTTGGACATCCGGCGAAAGGGATCTCCTGGGTCTGCAAACGCTTTGCGCCCCACGGTATCGGACTGGAACCGGGACAGATCGTTCTTGCAGGATCGTTCACTCGGCCCGTGCCAGTAAAAGCTGGCGATACAGTGCATGCTGATTTCGGTCCACTGGGCGGAATCGGTCTTAAGTTTGAATAGGAGCCGATAATGGAACTCCAAAAGAACCGTTTTAAAAGCGCACTGGCAACCGGCAAGCCACAATATGGTCTCTGGCTTGGCCTGCCAGAGACCAGCGCCGCACAGATCGCCGCAGGCGCAGGCTTTGACTGGCTGCTGATAGATGGCGAGCATGCGCCCTTTGATCTGCGCACGATTATGGCGCACCTTCAAGCGATGGCACCCTATGAGGTTGCGCCTATTGTTCGTGCAGTCGAAGGTAGTACGGCGCTGATTAAACAGTTGCTTGATGTGGGCGCACAAACGCTGCTTATCCCAATGGTCGATACTGCAGAACAGGCAAAGCAACTTGTCAAAGCTGTTCGTTATCCACCCGAAGGGATTCGCGGTCTGGGTACATCTCTGGCCAGAGCGGCTGAGTGGAACCGTATTCCAGGTTATCTGCATAAAGCGAACGCCGAGATCTGCCTGATTGTTCAGGCTGAGACGACTGAGGCGATGGAGAACCTCGATGCGATTCTCGCGGTTGAGGGCGTAGATGGTGTATTTATCGGCCCTTCTGACCTCTCCGCTTCTATGGGTTATCCCGGCGATGCAGGTAACCCTGCTGTAGTTACTGCTATCGAAAAGGGCCTTGGAAAGATCAGAGCCGCCGGTAAGTATGCCGGCCTGCTCTGCATGGATCCCGGCCTTGTTCAAACCTATGTGAATGCGGGTGCCAATTTTGTTGGTGTTGGCGTAGATACACTGATCCTGGCCAACGGCACGCGCAAGCTCGCACAACAGTTTAAATCAGATCAGCCGGTTGAGGATGACAAACCTCAGGCCGGTTACTAATCGGGAGCAATACAGATGTCAGCCCCTATACTCGTAAACAGCAAGCTGATTTGCGTCGCACTAAACGACAGCGACCAGTTGAAAAAGATGGCCGCTACGTTCAACGAGAAACCTTACGTTAAGCCACCTACTCAGCCGGTGCTTTACTATAAACCGCGTAATACCTGGTCAGCCGCTGAAGCTGAGATTGAGTGGGCAACCGACTTCAATTCAGGTAAACCTGCGGCAGAGATGGTGGTCGGCGCCAGTCTGGGTGTGGTGATCTGCAAAGAAACCTGCCGTGTAACGCCTGAGGAAGCACTGAGCTACGTTGGTGGTTACACCATTGTTGCCGACTACTCGCTGCCAGAAAAAACGTACTTCCGTCCCGATATCAAAGGTAAGTGCCTGGACGGTTCTGCACCAGTTGGCCCTGAAATCGTACCAGCCTCTGAAGTTTCAAATCCTGACGCTCTGACTGTAACGATCTCTATCAACGGTGAAGCGAAAGACAGCTTCCCACTATGCCGTATGGAACATGATGTTGCGACTCTGGTTAGCATCATCTCTAACATCATGACACTCCAGAAAGGCGAAGTAATTGCTGTTGGCTTCACGGGTGATCGCATCAGCGTTAAACCCGGTGATGCGGTCAGCGCTAGCATCGCAGGCGTGGGCACACTGAACAATACACTCGGAGGTGCCGTATGAGACACGCACGTATCATCTATAAAGGCGAAGAGCTCGCAATCGACATCGATGCTGACAACAAAATTACCACCGATGCTGGCGCCGCTCTGGACCTGCCTGTTGATTCAGACGAGATCACCTGGCTACCGCCGGTTAAAGAGCCGGGCACTATCTTCGCGCTGGGTATCAACTACGCGGACCACGCGACTGAACTGGCTTTTGAGCCACCCAAAGAGCCGCTGATCTTTATCAAGCACGCAAACACTCTGACTGGCCATAAGCAGGTGAGCTACCGCCCTGATAACATCGACTACCAACACTATGAGTGCGAACTGGTGGCCGTAATCGGCAAAAGCGGCAAGCACATCAAACGTGAAGATGCACTCGATTACGTTGCCGGCTATACCGTATGTAACGACTTCGCCATCCGCGACTATCTGGAAAACTACTACCGCCCTAACCTGCGTGTTAAGAGCCGCGACTCGCTACTGCCTATGGGTCCCTGGATTGTAGACACAGCAGATATTCCAGACGCCAACGCACTGAAACTCACAACCACCGTTAACGGCAAAGTGACTCAGGAAGGCTCCACCAAAGATATGATATTTAACGTACCTTTCGTTATTGAGTATCTGAGCAAGGTCATGACACTCAATCCGGGCGACATGATCTGCACCGGAACACCGCACGGCATTGTTGACTGCCAACCGGGCGATACCATTGTGTGTACCATTGAAGATATCTGCGCGCTTGAGACTCGGATGGTCAGCGAACAGGAATATTACGGCGATAAATACTAAGCCTTCAGGAGAATAGAGATGAGCGATACTCTGCAGACCAATATGGAACGCGCAACCAAATACCTGGAGCGCTTCAAGAACAACCCGACTGGCCACTATATCAATGGCGAGTTCACGCTGGGTTCGGGCAACGAACTCTATGACAACATCACGCCAACCGACAACAGCTCACTGGGTAAAGCGGTAGCGGGTACGGCTGACGATATGGATGCCGCCTGCCAGGCAGCTCAGGACGCATTTGAAGACTGGGCAGACACCTCAGGAGCGGTACGTAAAAAGCTGCTGAACCAGTTTGCTGACAAGCTGGTAGAGCGTGCTGACGAGATCGCACTGGTCGAGTCTATGGATAGCGGACAGGCGATCCGTTACATGAAGCAGGCCGCTGTACGTGGCGCAGCAAACTTCCGCTTCTTTGCTGATAAAGCACCTGAAGCACAGAACGGTCTGGCGCTGCATCAGGATGAGCACACCAACTTCACCATCCGTCGTGCAATTGGCCCTGTGGGTATCATCACGCCATGGAACACACCGTTCATGCTGTCGACCTGGAAGATTGCGCCAGCACTGGCTGCTGGATGTACCGTTGTTCATAAACCCGCTGAACTGACGCCACTGACAGCTCACATTCTGGCTGAGATCGCTGATGAAGTGCTGCCGAAGGGTGTATGGAACATGGTCAACGGTTTCGGTGAAACTGTTGGTAAGCGTCTGACTGAACACCCAGTGATCAGTGCGGTCGCACTGGTTGGTGAATCAGCAACAGGTTCCCATATCATGCGTCAGGGCGCTGCTACACTGAAGCGCGTACACTTTGAGTTGGGCGGCAAGAACCCGGTAATCGTATTTGATGATGCAGACTTTGAACGTGCACTCGATGCGGTTGTGTTCATGATCTACAGTCTTAACGGTCAGCGTTGCACCTCTTCGAGCCGTCTGTTGATCCAGCGCGGTATTGCAGACAAGTTCATCGCCGCTCTGGAAGAGCGCGTCGGCAAGCTGCAGGTCGGTCACCCACTGGACCCGAACTCAGAAGTGGGCCCACTGGTTCATACTGGCCACTGCCAAAAAGTCCTCAGCTATATGGATGCTGCACGTGAAGATGGCGCAACAATCGCCGTCGGCGGTGCACGTATCGATACTGAAGCTAACGGTATCTCCCTACAGGGCAACTACGTTAAGCCAACACTGTTCACCGGCGCTAACAACAGCATGCGTATCGCACGTGAAGAGATCTTCGGTCCTGTTCTGACCGCTATCGCATTCGATACTGAAGAGGAAGCGATCGCTATCGCAAACGACACTGAGTACGGTCTGTCTGGCTATATCTGGACTGAAAACACCGGTCGCGCAATGCGTATGGCGCGTAAGGTCGAAGCAGGTATGCTCTGGGTGAACTCAGAGAACAACCGTAACCTGCCTTCACCCTTCGGTGGTATCAAACAGTCCGGTATCGGACGTGACGGAGGTGACTGGAGTTTCGACTTCTACATGGAAACCAAAAACGTCTGTATCGCTCATGGCACCCATCGGGTACCCACTCTGGGCAAGCGCTAAGCAGTAAACCGAAGGAGTAGCCCTCGCGGCTACTCCCCGAGGCAGACAGGATGAGCAACTCTCAATTCGACCGAAAACCAGATAGCTGGATACCCAATATCATTTTGGGTCAGGACTATGACCAGCGTTATCTCGATTCGCCCATCCATTACGATGAACTGGAAAATCTGGCCGGATTCTTTGGTCACAACATGCCGGTTCATCGTCATGCCCAATACCTGCAGATCCACTACATCAACCGTGGTGACATCGACTTCCACATTGATGACAAGGTGTATCATGTGCAGGGTCCGGCATGTTTCTTCACCCCCTCCTCGGTACCCCACTCATTCCAGATGGACTCAACAGCGAGCGGTCATGTACTGACTATTCATCAATCGCTGGTCTGGGGCCTGATCAAAGAGGGATTGATTCAGGAGTTCAGTCACGAGCTGAATGAGGGGATCTGTATCGCCGCGACTGATCTGCAGCAGGACCTGATTCCACATTGGACCCGCCTCACCGATACACTCGACAGTATCCGCACTGAGTGGCATCTGGACCTGGTTGGTAAACAGCTGAGTCTTGATGCACTGGTCCGTCTGGCAATTATCAGCATTGCGCGTCTGGCTAATCGAAAAGCCGCCAGCCTGGCGGTACACAATGAGGATCTGCGCCAGTTTCATCGCTTTACCGACTTGGTTGAGGAACACTACAAAACCCACTGGCAGTTACCTCAATACACCGAAGCGCTGGGTATCTCCGAAAGCCGGTTGAACCAGCTATGCCAGAAGATATCGAACTGCTCACCCAAAAAGCTGATTCTAGACCGCCTGACCCAGGAAGCGAAACGGCTACTGACCTTCTCTACGCTGACCAGCAAAGAGATCTGCTATGAACTGGGATTTACTGATCCCGCCTACTTCTCCCGCTTTTTTAAGCGCTCCGCCGGCGTAACCGCCCATCAGTTCCGTAGAGACAATACTAATCCTTAAAGCTGCTAGTCTCTTAGGCGCTAATTAGTTAATATCTTAAGAACAAATAAAACCAGATCGGACTGCATACCCTTTAAGATGCGTAAATTTGAAGATTCCATCCCCCTTAAGCTGCTGAAAGCGCGTGAAGTTACCATGAGTTTCTTCCGCCCTATCCTGCAGGAGATTCCGCTGACCGAGCAGCAGTGGCGCGTGATTCGTGCGCTTAATGAGTATCGAGAACTGGAATCCAAGCAGCTTGCTGAGCACTGCTCTATTCTCAGCCCCAGTCTGACCGGTATCCTTAACCGTCTGGAGCAGATGGACTATATCCAGCGCCGCAAATCACCAGACGATCAGCGCAGAACCCTGATCACCCTGACCGATCGTGCACAAAAGATGTTTAATGAGATGAGTCCCAGACTCGAAGCGCGTTACCGAGATATGACCGATAAGCTCTCTGCCGAGGATATGGCCGCTCTGGATGCGATTTTGACCAAACTCTGTAAACTCAAACCCTGATCACCCAATGCCCGGCCTATAGCCCGGCTTATCATTTAATCAGGGCTTAAAGCCTGTGCCCGCTTCAGTACTGTCATAGCGCGAAAGGATATCCACCAGGATCTCCTTTTCTCCCGGTTTAAGACGCTCCTCCAGTGCTCTATCCTGAGCGACAACCTTGTCATAGGCATTTTTGTACCAACGATCCCCTTTGCGGGTCATATAGAGCGCATAGGATCTGCGATCCTTCTTTGACGTACGACGCTCAATCAACCCCATACTTTCCAGCTTATCAACCGCACCCACCATCGCTGAACGGTCCGTACCCAACGCCTGCGCAACCGCCGTCTGTGTCAGCCCACCATTACGGTAGATAACCTCTATCACAGCAAAGAGCCCGGGACTGATACCCAGCTCGGCACAGGAGTCTGAAAAATTGGTAAAGAAGGTCATCTGAGCCCGACGGATGCGGTAACCGATCAGATCACGCAATAACCCATAATCGATTTTAGAGTCAGACATCATTTCTCCTGTGAGCGCCTTCATGGTTCTCTGAATCCACCGCCAAAAGATGAATATTGATGCCTGACCTATACTTAGCCACGCAAAACAAAGATAGAGAACAGACGGTAAAATATATATTTCTTCAGATTATATACATTCGAAACTGTTGTCGACTTCACCAATAAATTAATTCACCTCAAGAGCCTCATACGCCAAAAGTATTGGTGACCACATAAACAGTTGACTCCCCAAATATAACATTGATAAATTCGTTAACTGTTGAGCTACTAAACAATATTAACGATCTCGGTTTTCACCGAGCAAAAAGAGTGAGCGCCTAAGATGAAAGAGTATCAGCACGTCGTCTGGACCGTAGAAAATGGTATTGGACACCTCGAACTGAATCGCCCGGAGAAGAAGAACGCGATCAACGATACCCTCTGCCTGGAGATCGAAGACGTATTCCGCAATCTGCCGGAAGAGGTGAACACTATTCTGTTCTCTGGCCGCGGTCCCGAGTTCTGTTCTGGTCTGGACCTGGCCGAACACCGTGCGCGTGAACCCTATGAAGTCGTTAAACACTCTAATATGTGGCACCGTACTTTCGGCCATATTCAGAACAGCGGTATCCCTGTTGTTGCAGCATTGAAGGGAGCGGTAATCGGCGGGGGTCTGGAGCTGGCGACCTGTGCACACGTACGCGTGGCAGATAAGAATACGTTCTATCGCCTTCCTGAAGGTCGACACGGTATTTTCGTTGGTGGTGGCGCTTCACGTAACGTTGCACGTGTGATCGGTGCAAACCGCATGACTGAGATGATGCTCACCGGTCGCGACGTGGATTCGGAGGAGGGTTACCGTCTCGGCCTGTCACATTATGTGGTTGAAAATGGCGAATCACTGAACAAAGCAAAAGAGCTGGCGGCAACGATCGCGACCAACTCTCCGTATTCAAACTGGGCGATGACTACCGGTCTGCTGCATATCGACAGCATGTCACATGCGGACGGTATGTACACCGAATCACTACTATGCGGTATTACCCAGACTAACCCTGAAGTTCAGGCACGT
>JBFEXW010000083.1:0-8282 GCA_041562495.1 Marinobacterium sp.
CATAAGGAATTTCTTGGCTCTCAAGGATAAAGGGCTCATTGGAAGCATATCCGTTGAAGGCAAAAATATTTTTATCTATCAAGTCTTGTATATTTTTGGTTGAGTCAATTTTTATAACTTGATCTAGCAGATGCTCGTGTTCCAATAAAGCTATAAGTACAAGGCTTCCGTAGCCTGGAAGTAGCATGACTTTTTTCCCTTTCAGGGATTCAGGATTAACCTGCTCACTTCCTAGGACTATAAATCGAACAGCTGATTTTTGGAAAATTGCTGCGATGGCTTTTACGGGTTTTCCTTCGCTTCTAGCCCAAACCAGGCCGCTGTTATCAACGCCGAAATGAGCTTTTCCAGAAGTTACTTCCTCGATAGGATCGATTCCTGGAGCTCCAGGGATTATGTTTACATCCAACCCAGCTTGCTCATAGTAGCCAAGCTCTTTAGCGACGTAATATCCGGCAAACTGAAATTGATGGAACCAGCGTAATTGTAGATTAATAGGTGTCAGTGATTTATCGATGGTATTTCCGTAACTGCTTAAGCTTACGGGAAGAAAACAGCACGTAACTAGAAAATAAACAGCCAGTATATTTCTTTGTTTCAACATCCAAATTAAGCTCAACTCAACCACTGATTTTGATGTGCAACTAGTAATGTAGCATGTGGTTTACGGTAAATCGAAATTCCTTAAAGCCTCCGTGCTGCCTTCCTATGGATATGCGCAGGTTACCTTTGAGATCAAAATTAGATAACTACCCCCGAATAGGGTGCAAGCTTTGGTAAAAAGATTGCTATAATATCTGGTTTTCAGCGAGTTAGATGCTGATAAATAATCGATTTTTTGATGTTTGTTTCGGCTTATCGGCAGACTCAAATTTTTATAACAGTAACCTATTAGATCAGATTTGAAGTGGTGGTTTTTTCTGTCTTCAGATCAGATCCCATATATACAGGTCGATTCTCTCATCGGAGAATCGCTAGGACGGCTGTGCAGACTAACGCAACGATTGAAACACAGGTCAAGATTCGAAAGTTGCGCCTCCTGTTCAAACAATCCCACCCCGCTGTTCTGTTTAGTTTATTAGCAGCTATTCTGCTCAGCATTAGTGTGTCGAGTGAGGCTGACAGCGACTATCTGCTGATTTGGCTTGGCAGTTTGCTTTTTATATCGCTGGTCAGAGCGGTGATGTTTCTCAGCTTCTTTCAGGTGAAGCCAGAAGACCCGGAGGTCCCCGCCTGGGAATGGGTCTACGTGGCTACGCTGATGATCTCCGCATTGGTCTGGGGTATGGGGGCCTGGCTGATCTCTGTTCCGTTGTCACCTGAACTGCAAAGCATTACCTATTTTTTCCTGATGGGGATGTCGGGAGGTTCTATTCTGGTGTACTCATCAATCCGTATTCTCACGCTGTGGACGGTGTTTATCCTGCTGGTGCCGCAGACACTATGGCTGCTGGCTTACGGTAATCATGGACAGTTCTATAACGCGATTGGTTGTGTTCTGTTTGTCATCGCGACAGTACGTTCGACCAAGGTGTTGTCGCGCGCACTGGATGAAAGCTTTTTTCTTTCGCTGGAGCTGAAGCAGGAGAAGGAGAAAGCGGAGTATCAGGCCCGTGTTGATCACCTTACTCAGCTCTATAATCGTCGGGCGTTTACCGATCTTGCCGAGAAGGCGATCCTTCTTGCGCAGCGTATGAGAACGCCTTTGTCGACTATCATTCTTGATGTTGATCACTTCAAGTCGATCAACGACAGATTTGGTCATCAGACCGGGGATGAGGTTCTGCGCAGGGTGGCAGCTAATTTAACCGGAACTCTCCGGCAGACTGACCTCTGTGGCCGTTTTGGCGGAGAGGAGTTTATCGTCCTGTTGCCCAATACCGATCTGGAAAATGCCATAAAAATCGCCGAGAAGCTGCGTGCTAATCTGGAAAATATGGAGCTATCTGCGGATGAGGGTGCGCCGCTCAGTATCACCGCTAGTTTTGGTGTTATTTCAGGAGATGAGAATCTTGATGCGCTGGTTTCTCGCGCCGATCATGCGATGTATCAGGCGAAGCAGAGTGGGCGTAACCGGGTCGTATCCGGATAACCGCGGCTAGCTTTGAATGGCTAGTTGCTACTTCTCAGGCTCAAGATAGTTTGCCATCACCTCTCTCAGGTCATTTAGGCGCACTGGTTTACCGAGGAAATCATTACAGCCTGCATCGATAAAGCGCTCTTTATGAATCTGCATAACATTTGCGGTAAGCGCCACTACCGGTATGGTTAAGCCCATTTCACGAATCAGTCGGGTAGCTTCAATTCCGTCCATCTCAGGCATCTGCATATCCATAAAGATCAGATCAGGTTGACTATTTAACAGGTTTACAACCTCTTGGCCGTTTGCGGCTATCTGTACACTTACGCCCAGTTGTTCAAGCATTCTTTTGATCAGAAGCTGCAGGGGTGGAGTATCCTCGGCAAGGACTACATGGCCGCTAAAGCGTTGAGGGTGTTGTGGTGAGTGATCAGCATCAGTAGCGGATCTGACCAGTTGATCGGTCACCTCAAGCGGCAGTTCAAGGGTAAAGGTTGATCCTTCGCCTTCCCAGCTCTCAACTGTTATGTCGCCGCCCATCAGCTCGGCCAGATTCTTGGAAATATAAAGCCCCAGTCCACTTCCTCCGAAGCGTCGGCTGGTTGAGTTATCGGCCTGTTCAAAGCGGTTGAACAGGCGGGGCAGTGCGTCTTCTGAGATGCCCACGCCGTTATCATTTACGACAAACAGGAGTCTGCTTCTATCTGCTTTTACATCCAGCGATACTGTACCGCCATTGGAGAATTTGATCGCATTGCCGACCAGATTAATCAGTATCTGGCTGATTCGCTGTTGATCGCCTAGCAGAAGATAATTTGTCTGATAGTGTTGGTTCAGTGTCAGTGTGGCGTTCTGATCTTTGGCATTGGAGCGGAGTAGTGAATGGAGCTCATGCAGCATTAGGCTGAGGTTAAACGCCTTCTTCTCTATGGAAAACTTGCCGGAAGCGATCTTTGAAACATCAAGGATGTCATTGACCAATGAGAGCTGTCTGATAGCGGCTGATTTGATGGTCTTCAGCGTATTGTGATGTTCCTGTTCCGAGATGGTATCCTCTTCATCCAGCAGATATTCACTGTTACCGATAACAGTGGTTAAGGGCGTTCGTAATTCATGACTCATGGAGGCGAGAAAATCGTCTTTCGCTTCCAGTGCTTTCATCAGTTTTAGCTGCTGCTCTTTCAGTTCGGTGATGTCGCGTACAGTGCCGAAGGAGTTAACTGGCTGCCCCTTGTCATCAAACTCCGATTCACAGCGCTCCTCAACCCATTTGATGCGACCATCAGGAAATAGCAGTCGATGCTCAATCTCGTAGGGTTGTTTGTCGATCAGGGATTTGGCGTAGGCGTTGTTCACTGCATCCCGATCATCCGGATGGATGGCGCTAAGAAATGCATCGTAGGTGGCGTCGAATCGGGCTGGATCAATCTCAAACAGCGAGTAGATCTGTGGGCTCCACTTCAGTTCACCGCTGGCGGTCTTCAGCTTCCAGCTACCAACACGTCCAATACGTTGTGCTGCATTGAGTTCGTTTTCACTCTGCAGAATGGCGATCTGTGACTCAAGATAACGCGCATTAATTCCCGATTTAACCCAGCGCAGATAGACGAATAGAAATGCGATGGTGAGTAGAATAATTATTGCCCCAACCGCCAGAAAATAGACGTTTGATTCAATTAGCGCTTGGTAAGCCTCGGTTTGATCGACAAGTACGACTAGTTCTCCAGTGGCGTTCCGTGTAGTCGGCAGGCGTCCGTCAAACCCCAGTGGGATTGAGAATGTCAGATAGGTCTTGCCATCAATAGTTTCAAGCAACTGCTGATCTTTAGCGTCTGTATCGAATTGCGTAAGGTTGGTTTTAAGGCTGTCAGCGCTCAGATTGTCAGACAGGTAGGCGACTGCCGCGTGAGTTGATCCGCGCCAGTTTTCAAGAGGAATAAGTCCGGAGTCGACGTGGTTGATCCGGCTGTTCGGCCAGCCGGTAGTGTCTATGATCATCGCTAGGGACATGGAGTGGTTTGTTTCCAGCTGCGCCAGTACGTGTTCAATATCCATCCCCATCTCTAAGTATCCGATGACCTTTTGCTTATCTGTTTTATCAAACAGGGGTCTGACTAAACGCAGCGTGTACTGCCCCAGCGGACCAATCTCAAGTCCCCAGACATCAGAGTTGGTGCGCATCGCTCTTTGCATGCTGGCGCGGATAATTCTGTCGCCATATCGGTCCGGTTGGTGTACCCGCAGCAGCGAGGTGCCGTCACTACGAATGAAATGGAGATGAGTAACCTTTGATTGTTCACGTACATTTGCAAACGGAAGGTCAAAGTACTGGAGTAGGAGTTGGCGATTTTCTGCCTTGAATGCCTGCAGTATATCGTTGTTATGCGATACGTACTCGATGAAGGAGTACATACTCTTGATGTCAGTATCGAGCGAATAGTCTAAATCGGACGTGATAACTGACTGTTGCAGCTCCAGTTGCTGTTGCCAGTTGTCGCTCTGGTATTTGTCGAAGATGAAACTACCCAGCCCGACAAGCGCCATCATAATCAGCATCACTGGAATGATGATCAGAGTCTTTAATCTATTTAACGGGGTCTGCATGCTTTGCTGGCTGGCCATCAATGCTGAATATTATCGCTAGAGTCTACAATATTCAGATTGAGATGGCCCAGTAACTTTTAGGTATTTCCTGAGAAAATTGCTCAGGAATTCTGAAAAATAGAATCCTAACGGTCTGCGCCTGTCTCTTTGCGATTTGATAACCAGATATATTGGTAGGGCATCAGTGCAATCTGGGCAACGCGATCCGCGTAATGTCCGCCAGATATCAGGTCTACCCACTCGTCAGTCATCACCAGATTTAGCTCCGACAGATTAATGCTCTGTGGCTGGCAACTGATATTATAGACCGCAAAAATACTCTGACTCCGATCGATGCTCTGTCGCCAGAAAGAGAGTTGCGCTTCACCGGTATGTGGCGTAAACCTCGTTGCGTTGGGGTGAAAACAGACTGCTTTCGACGAATGGTCAGAAGTTGTTTTATCGCCTGAAAAACTTCCCGGTGGTGGGTTTCTGAGCTGAGCTTCTCTTCAAGCAGGTCTGCATCTCAGATGTCGCGGTTGATTGAGCGGAAATTGCCGGTGTTTTCGATACGTTCAAGATAATTCTCGGTCGCAAACAGACTGTGAATGTAATAGGCGGACACCCCTTCAAGTGCGGCCATCACAGCAACAGCGCAGATAAATTGCGCATAGTGCCAGCTGTCGGGCCTAGGCCGCGTAATGCTGGTCATCGCGTTCCACCGGCAGATGTTGATCTCGTAGGGTAATGACTCAGGGGATACTCAGCACCTCAAGTGCCGGGAAGAGCTTTTCAGCGGGAAACGCGCTATAGCTGTGATGATCTATGAGAGTACCGTCCAGATCTGTTGAAATCAGGAGGCGCGCCATGCTTTGCTCCTTGAGGGGTTGAGTAGGTAATTCCCTTATTGGTGTAAAGCAAAGTGGGTGTCAGTGTTATGTGGCTAATTATTTTAAATAACTAATTATCATCTTTATGGGTGTTCATGCCAGTTGTTGGTGTGGGACATTTTAAGCTCTTGCATTAAAAGTGTGCGAGATGGAGTTAGGGTGAGAGTGTATAGCCAAGCTGAATAAATGCTGCGTCCAGTGAGTCAAAAATCGATTCCTGCATCGTGCCAGAAACAAACAGTCTGTCGAACACATTACGCACTGAAGCGTTTGCACCACAGAGCCAGACCTCTCTTCCTGCATCCAGATTACTCTCTATAAAGGTTTCAAACGCGAGCGCTGTGGATACATCTATCAGTGGCACATCGGTGAAATCGAGGAGAATCAGCTTGTGGTCGGCAGTTAGTTTGATCTGTTTCATCAAAGCTTTACTGGCGGCATAACTGAACGGGCCTGAAAGTTTGTAAGCAACTACTTCGCGCTGATGCTGTTTTAACAATTGCTTTTGAGGTTCAGTCAGTAACCTGTCTGAATCGCTAAATGTTTTGATGCTCAGCGCCTGAATATCAGACAGGCGCTTAACGGTAATCAGGTTCGCAATAAACATTCCGATCAGTACAGCGGTAATCAGATCAACAAATACGGTGAGTAGAAATACCAGTAGTGTCAGGCTGATTACCACCATCGGCATTCGGTGCAGGCGACGGATAAAGGGCCAGTCGATAATATCCAGGCCGACCTTGAACAGGATGCCTGCCAGAACGGCGAGAGGAATAGATTCGGCGAGCCATCCTAGCCCCAGTACCAGTGCCAACAGTACCAGTGCGTGAATGGCACCTGATATCGGTGTGCGTCCGCCAGCGCGGATGTTGACGACGGTGCGCATCGTAGCGCCTGCGCCGGGTAGTCCGCCGAGCAACCCTGCGGTCAGGTTTCCTAATCCCTGACCGATCAGCTCTTTGTCTGAGTTGTGTTGCGTATGGGTCAGACTGTCTGCGACTAAAGAGGTGAGCAGAGAGTCGATCGATCCCAGGGCTGCAAGCACAATTGCCGATGTCAGCATGGTCCGCAGAAGATCCAGATTCCAGGTCGGCATAATAATGTCCGGTATACCGGTCGGAATAGTACCGATCAGCTGCAAATGGGAACTCTCAGGTAACATCAACGCTATGCCTGAGCCAATAATAAGAGCGATCAGAGCAGGTGGAATTCGTGAGGCCAGCGCCTTGGGTGTCAAATAGAGAAGTGCTAGGCAGCCGAGTCCCAGAGACAGCGCATGGTAGTTTATTGAGCTGAGTTGCTCGGGCAGGGCGTCAAGTGATTGGGTGACGCCGGAGCTGGTCGGATGTCCGAGCAGAGGACCGAGCTCAATAAGAATAATAATCGTACCGATACCGCTCATAAAACCTGAGATCACCGGGAAAGGAACGAGTGTGATGTATTTCCCCAGGCGCAGGATCCCAAAAAGTATCTGAAAAAGACCGCTGAGCATCACTACTGTAAAGGCCAGTGCCGGTCCTGACTCGGGATCAATTGATGTAAAATGAGTAAAGGTGGCGGCCATCACAACAGTCATCGGACCTGTAGGGCCTGAGACCTGTGAAGGTGTTCCGCCAAAGAGAGATGCAAAGAAGCCAACACAGATTGCGCCGTAAATACCGGCCAGTGGTCCTGCTCCAGACGAGACGCCGAAAGCCAACGCCAGAGGGAGTGCAACAATCGCTGCTGTGAGTCCGCCGAAGAGATCGGCGCGAATTTGTGTTGGATTGAGTGTCATGAGTCTCTTAACACCGCGCCTTTAGATAGTTTCATGACTGTAAGAAAAACAGGTCTTTTATGCAATTGGGGGTGAGTTGTGCTGACTTGTTCTTTTGGGTTAGTTGCGAGTTCTGCCATTGGCTTCTCATCAAACAGAAATGTCTGAGTTGGAATAGGGGTAATTGAAAAATTTTCTCTTACGTCTACTGGATCACTTTATAAGATTTTAAATATCAAAGAGTTAGATTTATGTGGGCGGCATCGCTTATGTTTTTGATCAAAAAATACTCAATTCGATGGCTCCACAAATGCCCACCTTCCTTGGCTGTTGTTTCCTTTTTTCTGCCTTTCGTTTCAGTGTGGCAGATGTAACTCTTTAAAAAATATACAAAAAAACATAGTTTCAACTGGGTTTTTTCACCGTTCTGGCCTACAGGTTTATCGCTGTTCGATGACGGTTTGCCAAGTTGCATTGCCTGCTGGTTGAGCCTATAGTGTGCATGAGTGGTAAAAAGTGGGTTAAAGTGGGTCAATGTGGAATTTTCGTGGGGGAGCGATATTCCACTCGGGAAGCTAACTGCTTGCAGTCAGTTTCCGGGGCTTCACTGGCAGGAGTGCGTAGCGATATGTTTCGCGGAGTCAATCAAATCAATCTGGATGCGAAGGGGCGTATGGCAATGCCGGCACGCTATCGCGACGAGATTGGTGACTGCTGTGAAAACCAATTGGTCGCTACAATTGATACTGAAGCTCGTTGCCTGCTTCTCTATCCGTTGCCTGAGTGGGAACAGATAGAGAAGAAGATTGAAGCCCTACCCAGCTTTAATCCCGCGGCTCGCCGAATCCAGCGTCTGTTGATCGGTCATGCAACAGACATTGAGATGGATTCCAACGGTCGCCTCCTTATACCTGCACCTCTGCGAGATTATGCTCAGCTTGATAAGAAGCTGGTGCTTTTGGGGCAGGGGCGC
>JBFEXW010000084.1:0-8280 GCA_041562495.1 Marinobacterium sp.
GAAGCGCCATCGGCGGAAGCGATGATGGATAAAACTAAGGAGCTTGTGCCTGACGTTCCAGTAATACCTGAGCCCAAAACAGTATCAGTCCCTCAGACTGAAGAGGGACCTAAGACGCCAGAAGATGGTCCTGGTGCTGAGCAGTCCTCTGATAGTAGCGCGCCTAATCTAACGCCGGGTGAGGCTACTGGGCAGCGCAAACCGCTGGCTTCAACTGCTGAAGAGGGGCCGGGTGGTACTAAGCCAGAAGAGTTACCTGAACAGAAAGCTACCGCACCTGTAGTTAAGGCGGTCGCTCCTGCTGTAGCGGCAATTCAACGTCCGGCATCTGTTATTGAGGTGATGAGCTGGCCCGCTGGTGATCTGACCATACAGTTAATGGCTGCCCGTGAGCGCTCGACGGCTGAGCGTTTTATTCAGCGATATGAGTCGTTGAGCGGACTGTTGATGGTTGAGTATATGAGTGGTGGCGCACCCCGGTATTTGGTTATTTATCGTCACTTCTCAAGTCGACAGCTTACAGAAAGTGCGGTTCAGGGGCTGCCCGGGCCGTTGCGCAGACTTAAGCCCTGGGTCCGTTCAGTTGCTGGGCTTCAGTCAGAATTAAGAGCGGCATATCCTCAATAAGCCTCCGCCAAGGGTTTCCAAACCGGCGCCTGATATTGCTCCAGTAGCGATAGTTTTGCTGTTCGATTTGTAGCCAGCCCGTCGGACGTGTAAAATTACCCTCCCTTTTCGCCCAATCTAAAAGGTAAATGGCGATATTTCGGCGATAAATAGCTGATTTTAATGATTTTTTAAGTGGAAGTAGCGTATGAGCAACGGTCTGTATCGCGCGGATGAGTTTAAAGATAACTGCGGCTTTGGTCTGATGGCCCACATGGAAGGCCAGGCTAGCCATGGCGTGCTGGAAAAAGCGATTGAAGCGCTCGCATGTATGACTCACCGTGGTGGTATCGCTGCTGATGGTAAGACGGGAGATGGCTGTGGTCTGTTGATGCAGATGCCGCAGAAGTTTTTCCGCGCCGCAGCGAAAAACGAGATAGGTGCTGAGCTATCGGAGCATTTTGCAGTCGGGATGGTATTTCTATCTCAGGATAATGCTCTGGCGGAAACAGCTCGCCAGACAATCAATCGTGAACTTGACGCGCAGGGGCTTGAAGTCGCTGGCTGGCGCGCGGTTCCAACGGATACTGAATGTCTGGGCCCGATCGCAAAGGAAACACTGCCGCAGATAGAGCAGGTTCTGGTTAATATTTCGGGTAAAGATGAGCGCGAAACTTCGGTTTCACTTTTTGTTGCACGTCGCAAAATTGAAATAGCGCTGTCAGAAGACCCTGATTTTTATATCTGTTCGCTATCTGATCGCGTGATTAGTTATAAAGGCCTGATGATGCCGGTTGATCTGCCGGTGTTCTATAAGGACCTTGCTGATAAAACGTTGGAAACTGCGGTATGTACCTACCATCAGCGTTTCTCAACCAATACTGCGCCGCGCTGGCCGCTAGCTCAGCCGTTCCGAATTCTGGCTCATAACGGTGAGATCAATACCATTGAGGGTAACCGTAACTGGGCGCGCGCACGTGCGACCAAGTTTGCGACGCCGCTGATCCCTAATCTGGATGAACTCCAGCCGATCGTTAACACCACCGGTTCAGACTCTTCAAGCATGGACAACATGATCGAGTTTCTGATGGTTGGTGGTATCGATTTCTATCGTGCTGTACGAATGATCATTCCACCTGCATGGCAGAACGTAGAGACCATGGACGCAGATCTGCGTGCATTCTATGAATACAACTCTATGCATATGGAAGCCTGGGATGGTCCTGCTGGCATGGTAATGACCGATGGTCGCTATGCGGTTTGTATGCTTGACCGTAACGGTCTGCGTCCTTCTCGCTGGGTGATGACTAAAGATGGCATGATCTGTACCGCTTCAGAGATCGGTGTATTCAGTTATGAGCCAAGCGACATTGTGGCTCAGGGCCGGGTTGGACCTGGTCAGATTCTGGCGATTGATACGCAGACCGGTGAAGTTCTTCACACTCAGGATGTAGATAACCGCCTGAAGAGTGCTCAGCCCTATAAAAAGTGGCTGAAGGAGAACACGCTGCGTCTTGAAAACACCATGAGCTTCAATGAAGAGTCTAAGGCGTTTGCTGATATGTCAGTAGAGGCGGTTAAGACTCATATGAAGATGTTCAATGTGTCTTACGAAGAGCGTGATCAGGTACTACGTCCATTGGGCGAAACCGGTATGGAAGCGGTAGGTTCCATGGGCGATGACAAGCCGATGGCGGTATTGTCTGAGCAGATTCGCTCCCCTTATGACTATTTCCGTCAGCAGTTTGCACAGGTAACCAACCCTCCGATCGACCCACTGCGTGAGGCGATCGTAATGTCACTGGAAACCTGTCTGGGTGCGGAACAGAACGTATTCGAAGAGACAGCAGCACATGCCCGCCGTGTCGTCGTTACTATCCCTGTGCTGTCGGCCAGCAAGTTCTACCGTATTCGTGATAACGATGTGCCTGGCTTCGAACCGGTCGTAATCGATCTGAACTATGATCCGCAGCACTATTCACTTGAACAGGCGATCCATCAGGTGTGTGATCGCGCTGAGCAGTGTGTCCGCGATGGCAAAGTGGTACTGGTACTTTCTGACGCTAACATCAGCAAAGAGACCCTGCCTATCCATGCTGCGATGGCAACCGGTGCTGTTCACCACCGTCTGGTTGATAAAGGCCTGCGTACTGATGCCAATATCATTGTCGAAACGGGCACGGCGCGTGATTCCCATCACTTTGCGGTACTCTTTGGCTTTGGTGCAACCGCTGTTTATCCGTACCTCGCCTATCGCATCCTGACAGACCTGTGCCGCACCGGTGAGCTGGCGACTGAAGTGATGCAGAGCCATGAGAACTATCGTAAGGGTATCGACAAAGGACTGTTCAAGATCCTGTCTAAGATGGGAATCTCGACAATCGCATCATACCGTGGAGCTCAGCTGTTCGAAGCTGTAGGCCTCAGCGATGAAGTGGTTGATCTCTGCTTCAAGGGCGTTAGCAGCCGTATTCAGGGTGCTAAGTTTGAGCATTTCGAGAAAGATCAGAGCTCACTGGCTAAAGACGCATTTAACGCGCGTAAACCGCTGCGTGCCGGTGGTCTTCTGAAATATAAGTTTGATAGTGAATATCATGCGTACAACCCGGATGTGGTTCAGGCGATTCACGCTGCTGTGCGCAGTGGTAAACAGAGTGATTATGATCGCTATGCCAAGCTGGTCAACGAGCGTGGCGTGGCGACGATTCGTGATATGTTCCGCTTCAAGGGTGGACTGACACCGATCAGTATTGACGAGGTTGAGTCGGCTGAGAATATTTTCCCGCGTTTCGATACAGCAGCAATGTCGCTGGGCGCTCTTTCGCCAGAGGCGCACGAAGCTTTAGCGGTAGCCATGAACGAACTGGGTGGTCGATCCAACTCAGGTGAGGGTGGTGAAGATCCCGTTCGTCACGGCACAATCAAACGTTCAAAAATTAAACAGGTTGCGTCTGGCCGCTTCGGTGTCACACCTGAGTATCTGGTGAATGCTGAAGTTATGCAGATCAAGGTCGCTCAGGGTGCTAAACCCGGCGAAGGTGGTCAGCTGCCAGGTGGTAAGGTTAATGAACTGATTGCGCGTCTGCGTTATTCGGTACCTGGTGTAACGCTGATCTCACCACCACCTCATCATGATATCTACTCGATCGAAGACCTTGCGCAGCTGATCTTTGACCTGAAACAGGTTAATCCTGAAGGTCTGGTATCGGTGAAACTGGTATCTCGTCCAGGTGTGGGTACGATTGCCTGTGGTGTTGCCAAAGCATACGCGGACCTGATTACCATCTCTGGTTACGATGGCGGTACAGCGGCATCTCCGCTGACCTCTATCCACTATGCCGGTTCACCATGGGAACTGGGTCTGGCTGATACCCATCAGTCGCTGCGTGGTAACCATCTGCGTGGTTCTGTACGTGTACAGACAGACGGTGGTCTGAAAACCGGTGTTGATGTGATTAAAGCGGCTATTCTGGGTGCTGAGAGCTTCGGTTTTGGTACCATGCCGATGGTTGCTCTGGGTTGTAAATACCTGCGTATCTGCCACCTGAACAACTGTGCGACCGGTGTTGCAACTCAGGATGAACACCTACGTAGCGATCACTTCCGCGGTACGGTTGAGATGGTTAAGAACTACTTCCGCTTTGTCGCTGAAGAGGTTCGCCAGCTGCTGGCTAGTCTGGGTGTGCCTAGTCTGGAAGCCTTGGTTGGTCGCGTTGATCTGCTGGAAGTCATCGAAGGCAAGACTGAGCGTCAGCGTAGTCTGGATCTGTCACCGATTATCAGCGATGCGGGTATTCCTGCACAGTATCCACACACGGTACAGCAGACACGTAATGAGCCGTTCGATAAGGGTGAACTGAATACGCAGATGCTTGAGCTTGCTCAGCAGGCAGTCGATTCAGCCTCTGGCGGTAGCTGGGAGCTGAAGATTGGCAACTGCGATCGTTCTGTTGGTGCACGGACCTCGGGTGCGATTGCTAAGAAACATGGCAATCTGGGAATGACCGCCAGCCCGATCACCTTTAATTTCCGTGGTCATGCAGGGCAGTCTTTCGGTGTGTGGAATGCGGGCGGACAAAACCTGATTCTTGAAGGTGATGCCAACGACTACGTCGGTAAAGGTATGGCTGGCGGTAAGATCGTTATCAGACCGTTTAAAGAGGTCGGCTTCAAGAGTAACGAAACTGCGATCATCGGAAACACCTGTCTCTATGGTGCAACCGGCGGTAAGTTGTTTGCTGCAGGTAGTGCCGGCGAGCGTTTTGCGGTACGTAACTCGGGTGTACATGCTGTTGTTGAAGGTGCGGGCGACCACTGCTGTGAGTATATGACTGGTGGTCAGATTACTGTGCTGGGTAAAACAGGCTACAACTTCGGTGCTGGTATGACCGGTGGTTTTGCATACGTGCTCGATCTGGATCGTGGCTTTGTTGATCGTTACAACCACGAGTTGGTGGATATTCATCGTATCAACACCGAAACGATGGAAGCCTATAAGAACCACCTGCGTTCGGTAATTATCGAATTTACCCGTGAAACCGGTAGTGCCTGGGGTCAGGAGATTATCGATAATCTTGAAGACTATATCGGTAGCTTCTGGCTGGTTAAGCCCAAGGCAGCAAGCTTGGGTGAACTGCTGAACAACATGCGCAACAGCCCGGAATAAGTTTCGCGTTTAAATATTTAGTTTGTGCCCGGGGTGACCGGGCAGATTTTGAAGAGGTGGGACTATGTCTACCCGTCTGAACAACAATTTTCAGTTTGTTGAAGTTGAGCGTGAGGGCCCAGCTAAGATAAACGCAGAGATTCGCCGTAACCAGTTTGCCGAGATCTATGAACCTTTCGGCAAGGAAGAGGTTGCTGAGCAGGCACATCGCTGTCTTGATTGCGGCAACCCCTATTGCTCCTGGAAGTGCCCGGTGCACAACCATATTCCAAACTGGCTGAAGCTGGTTTCAGAAGGCAATCTGCTTGAAGCAGCCGAGCTGTCGCACCAGACAAACTCGCTGCCAGAGGTTTGTGGTCGTGTCTGCCCTCAGGATCGTCTTTGTGAAGGTGCCTGTACGCTGAATGAAGAGTTTGGTGCAGTTACCATCGGCTCAGTAGAGAAATACATCACCGATGCAGCCTTTGCGATGGGCTGGCGTCCGGATATGTCTACTGTGACCTGGAGCGACAAAAAGGTCGCAGTCATCGGTGCGGGCCCTGCGGGACTGGGTTGTGCCGATATTCTGGTGCGTAACGGCGTTAAGCCTGTTGTGTTTGACCGCAATCCAGAGATCGGCGGCCTGCTGACCTTTGGTATTCCAGAGTTCAAACTTGAAAAAGATGTGATGGTGCATCGTCGTGAAGTGTTTGAAGCGATGGGTGTTGAGTTCCGTCTGAATACCGAGATTGGCAAAGATGTCAGCATGGACGAGCTGCTGGCTGAATATGATGCTGTATTCCTGGGTATGGGGACCTATACCTACATGAAGGGCGGGTTCCCGGGCGAAGAGCTTGAGGGTGTCTACGATGCACTGCCATTCCTGATCTCGAATGTAAACCACTGCCGCGGTTATGAGAAAGACTCTTCTGAGTACATCTCTATGGAAGGTAAAAAGGTTGTTGTGCTGGGTGGTGGTGACACCGCGATGGACTGTAACCGTACCTCAATCCGCCAGCATGCAGACAGCGTGACCTGTGCTTACCGTCGTGATGAAGCGAATATGCCTGGCTCTAAGCGTGAAGTTGAAAACGCGCGTGAAGAGGGTGTGAACTTTATGTTTAACCGTCAGCCGGTTGAGGTTGTCGGTGAAAACGGCAAAGTGACCGGCATTAAGGTGGTCACCACGCAGATGGGTGAACCTGACGAAAATGGTCGTCAGAGTGCGGAGGTTGTTGAAGGATCTGAAGAGATTCTGCCAGCCGATGCTGTACTGGTTGCCTTCGGTTTCCGCCCTAGTCCAGCACCTTGGATGGAAGCGGTAGGGATCGACCTTCACAAAGATGGTCGGGTTATCGCTGAACAGAAAGGTGAGCGCCTGCCATACCAGACCAGTAACGACAAAGTGTTCGCCGGTGGTGATATGGTTCGTGGTTCGGATCTGGTTGTGACTGCAATTTACGAAGGTCGTCAGGCTGCAGAAGGGATTCTCGATTTCCTGGAAGTCTGAGCATTTTGAGGCCGTGATTATTACTGGAGCCGCTGCATCGTCAGCGGCTTTTTTCTGTGTGCTATTTTGTCGCTGCTGTTTGTCCGTATTGATAGCGGGTCAAGTTCTGGGTATTCGCCTTTTCTCGGCTGTCGAAACGGGTACAATCGGCGCATAGATTTTAAAACTTAGAGAAGAGATATGGCTGAGTTAAAAAATGATCGCTTTCTGCGAGCACTGTTAAAAGAACCTGTGGATGTAACCCCTGTCTGGATGATGAGGCAGGCGGGTCGATACCTTCCAGAGTATCGGGAAACACGCACTCGCGCAGGCGACTTTATGGGGCTTTGCGGTAACCCGGAGCTAGCCTGTGAAGTGACACTTCAGCCGCTTGAGCGTTTCCCACTGGATGCGGCGATCCTCTTCTCGGATATTCTGACTGTACCCGACGCAATGGGGTTGGGGCTCTACTTCGAAGCTGGCGAAGGTCCGCGTTTCAGGAAGATTGTGCGTACAGAGCAGGATGTCGCTGCTCTGCCGATTCCAGATCCTCAGGCTGATCTGGGTTATGTAATGGATGCGGTTAAGACGATTCGTAGTGAGTTGAATGGTCGCGTTCCGCTGATCGGCTTCTCCGGCAGCCCCTGGACGCTGGCAACCTACATGGTAGAAGGCGGTTCCAGTAAAGAGTTCCGTTTTATTAAAGGGATGATGTACTCTCAGCCAGCAGTACTACACAACCTGCTGGGTAAGCTTGCTGATTCGGTGACTCTGTATCTCAACGAGCAGATCCGTTGCGGTGCTCAGGCCGTCCAGATCTTTGATACCTGGGGCGGTGCGTTGAGTGGTCCTATGTATCAGGAGTTTTCGCTGGCCTATATGAAGAAGATCGTATCGGGTCTGATCACCGAGCATGAAGGACGCAAAGTACCTGTAATTCTGTTTACCAAGAATGGCGGCCAGTGGTTGGAATCGATGGCTGATACCGGAGCTGATGCGCTGGGACTGGACTGGACGACTGATATCGCTGATGCGCGTAGTCGCGTAGGTGACAAGGTCGCGCTTCAGGGTAATATGGATCCAAGCGTCCTCTATGCACCCAAAGAGCGTATTCGTGAAGAGGTTGAACGCATTCTGGCTGGCTATGGATCAGGCTCGGGTCATGTGTTTAATCTGGGGCATGGGATCCATCAGTATGCGGATCCGCAGCATGCTGGCTACTTTGTCGAAGCGGTGCATGAGCTGAGTGCTAAGTACCACAACTGATCTGTTACTCAGGAGAGGTATAGAGAATGAAAAAGCTGAAAGCTCTTTTTGAAAAAAATGAGATTTGGGCCTCTGAAATTCAGCAAACTTCTCCGGAGTTCTTTCCGACACTGGCGGGTCAGCAGGCACCGGAGTATCTATGGATCGGTTGTGCGGATAGCCGTGTCCCCGCGAATGAGATAGTCGACCTGCTACCGGGTGAGCTTTTCGTTCACCGAAATGTGTCTAACCTTGTCGTTCACTCCGATATGAACTGCCTGTCTGTGCTTCAGTA
>JBFEXW010000085.1:0-8171 GCA_041562495.1 Marinobacterium sp.
AGAAACAGTCCCGAACCCCTGGGCTTAACACGGTAGATTGCGCGTGCTATCGGCAGAGCGAAAATAAGCGACAAAAGTGCGCTGAGAATGGCTTGCTGCAGGGAAAATTTTAAAATTTGAATGGTATAAGGGTCGGAGAGCAGGCTCAGGTCGATAGAACTGTCTTCAAACCCGGCTAAACCATAAAAGGCAAGCGATGTTATCAGGATTAAAAACAGGTAGGCGGGAGCCCAGAGAAGAGCACCCTTGGAAGATCCTGAGCAGATCACAAGGATTACTGGGCTGACCCGCGCCAGTTACTGATCCAGGCTGAGCGCTTCTCGGCAATCTCCTCTGGAGTCACGTCGATCTTCTGTGGTGATACCAGCCCCTTGAAGCTTTCAGGCAGGTCGACATGATCTATAACCGGGAGCATCCAGTTAGTCGTTGGAATAATCTGCTGAGCCTCGGGTGAGATCATAAATTTGAGAAACTGCTTTGCAAGTTCGGGGTTGGCAGAAAACTGACTAACGGCTGCAACCTCAATCTGACTGATATGGCCTTCGCTAAATCCAGCAGCCTTGTACTGCGTTTTCTGTTCGACCACTTCGTGATAGGCCGGTGAGGTGGTATAGCTCAGAACGTAGTCAGCCCCGCCATCAAGGAACATGCTGTAGGCTTCCCACCAGCCTTTGGTTACGGTAACTGTATGCTTGGCAAGCTTTGACCAGGCATCAGTAACCTGGTCGCCGTAGACCTTGTTCATCCAGATCAGCAGCCCCTGACCCGGCGTGCTCGTGCGGGGGTCCTGATAGATTACGCTGGAATTGGAATTAACCAGCTCTTTTAGTGAAGCAACTGGTGCTGATGTCTTGCTGCTGTCATAAATAAAAGCAAAGTAGCCGTAGTCAAACGGTAGGAAGTTTTTATCATGCCAGTTGAGATCAGCAGTGAGCGACGCGAGGTCTGCGCCATGTGGCTGAACCAGTCCAAGCGCTTCTGTTTCCTGAATCAGCCCATTATCTAGTCCCAGTAGTACATCCGCTTTGGTTTTATCTTTTTCAATTCGTGTTCGGTTCAGAATGCTGACACCGTCCTCTACAGCGATATAGTTGAGATCACAGTTACACTGCGCTTCAAATGCTTTTTCCAGTGCCGGACCGGGTCCCCACTCTGATACGAAGGAGTCATAGGTGTATACATTGAGCTTAGGTAACTCATTCGCTTTGGCACTGTGCAGGCTTAGACCTAAGCTGGCGGCAATAAAAGAAACAGCAATTTTCGAAGAAGCGGCTGATCTCATCTGAAAAATCCTTTAGGCTGAATCACGTAAACCGATATACAGTTACGGAACTTATGGTTAAGTTAGCTATTGCTGGTGCGAAATGATGATACTGACTGCAAATGAGTCTGTCATGTCTGTTCAGGTTCATAACGCACTGAATCAGCACTTTAACGATCGGCTCGACTGGCAACTGCTAAGTACTCAGGGAACCTCTCACAGGATTTTTTGCGCGAGAGATTCTCAGGGTCATATTTGGGTGGCGCGTATAAATGCTTATCAGCACCCGGCTCCGGGGATTTCCTTCAACAGAGAATTGAATCTGCTTGAGCAGCTTAGCTGTTGCTCCTGGATACCGACTGTTGAATTTGTAGATCAGGTGTTGGGTGTGCTGGTTACTCCCTGGGCAGGTGAGGTATATCCACCAGACAGCTATTCCGAATCGATGCAAGCTGAAATCAGTAAGCTGGTTAGTAAGCTGCATAGACTATCGCCTTCTGCCACTATGAGTTACGCCGAGCTGTTCGATCAGTACCGGTGTGCATTTGGCGAATCGGAGACGGGTCTCCAGCAACTGGTAGATGATACTGAGCGCCTACTGGTTGAGTTGCCGGATATAGGTGAGTGCCTGGTTCATCATGATCTGCACAGTGCTAATCTTTGTTGGTCAGATAAGTTAACATTGATCGACTGGGAGTACGCTGGCGTGGGTAACAATCCCTGGATTGACTACGCATCTCTGGCGCGGGATCTGGGTTTTAGCTTGAAACAACTCAAAGCGTTTCCGAGACTGGCGGAATTGCCTGATGCTGAAATCTCTGTAGCGCTGGCGCAGGCGATAGAGTTCCTTGATCAACTTGATCAGATCTGGAGTCACTATCGCGCAACTTTTGAAACAGCTTAAACAACATCTAAGGAGATTGCGGTGAGTACCGTCTCTGAACTTATAAATAAGATTAAAGAAATACCGGATACTATTGAATTTAATGAGGTAATGGCTGTTATTGATGCTGCATATAAGCATACGCCAACTGCATTCACCAACGGTGAAGTTGAAAATGGAGCCGATCAGAATCAGGGTTCCTGCAAGATTCTGTCGTTTGCCAGACTCAACGGTCTGACTGAATCAGAGACGCTGGCCTGTTTTGGTCGTTTCTATCGCGATGAAGTGTTAAACGACCCTGAAGGTACAGGTCACGGGAATATTCGTGCATTCATGAAAACCGGCTGGTCAGGCGTATCTCTTCCTGACACAGCACTGGTTGCTAAGGGCTGATTCAGCCTTTGTTTGTCCAACGGAGCTTATAAAGATCGGTTCGCCGGTCTTTACCGTTGGTGACAGAACCCTCCAGACGCAGATCGGTCAGCAGCGTCAGATCCAGATCAGCGATCAATGCCATCTCGGTATTCGGGGTGCTTTCCGCCAGAATCGCATCATGAGGAAATGCGAAGTCTGAGGGTGAGTAGACTGCCGACTGAGCGTACTGAATATCAACGTTCTGCACCTGTGGAAGATTGCCGACACTACCTCCAATCGCGACATAGATCTCATTCTCTATCGCACGCGCCTGAGCGCAGCGCTGCACTCTGAGAAAACCGTTTTTTGTATCGGTCCAGAAGGGCACGAAGAGGATGTCGATCCCCTGATCGCGTAATATTCTGGAGAGTTCCGGAAACTCAACGTCATAGCAGATCAGAATCCCAATACGCCCCGCATCTGTATCAAATGCCTGAAGTTTATCGCCGCCCTGAATAATCCAGTCTCGCCGCTCATGGGGTGTGATATGGATCTTCGGCTGAACTTCGTAGGTACCATCGCGTTTAAACAGGTAGGCGTTGTTGTACAGAGTATTGCCAGCCAGCTCGGGTATGGATCCGGCGATAATATTGATATTGTACGACACGGCGAAACCCTGAATCGCCTCAATCGTCTGCTGCGCAAACCCCGCGAGAAACCTGATCGCATCATACTGGTTGGACTGATCCCCCAGATTCATTAGCGGTGCATTAAAAAATTCAGGAAACAGAATGAAATCTGCGTTGTAGTCGGCCATTGAATCAACGAAATACTCAACTTGCGTCAGCCAGTGCTCAAAGGTTTCGGTATTTCGCATCTGCCACTGCATAATACTGACCCGCACAAAGCGCTTTTTAATTTGGCTGGCGTCAAAGGCTTCATCCGGTTCGTAGACGATGTTGTTCCACTCGAGCAGGGTGGCAAAACCGCGTGATCGTTCATCTTCCGGCAGATAGTTGCGCAGGATGCGTTTTACCTGAAAATCGTTAGCAAGCTGGAAGCTGAGGATAGGGTCATAGATTTCTCTGCGCGACACGGCCTGAATATAGGCCTCTGGCGACATCTTATCAGCGTGTTGGTAATAGTTGATGATCCGGCCGCCTGCAAGGATCGAGCGCAGATTCATCTGGGTACATAGCTCCTTGCGGGCATCGTAGAGACGTCGCCCTAACCGGTAGTGTCGGTAATCGGGGTGAACAAACAGATCGAGTCCATAAAGTGCATCGCCTTCGGCATTGTGGCGGAAGCGGTCGCGCCGGCCAATCAGGTCATCATAGGTATGAGCGCGTGTAAATCGGTTATGACTACAGATAACACTGAGGGCGGCTGCGACGAGTGTACCCTTGTCCTCGATAGTTATCTGGCCTTCAGGAAACTCGCTGATCAATCGCTCAAGAGACTCAGCAGGCCAAGCACCACCGATATCGTCGTAGACCCTATCCATTAGCGATTCCAACTGAGGAATATCGGATATCTGAAGGTTACGTAAACTAAGTTTAAGGTCCTGAGGGTGTTCCATTGTCATAAAAAGTGTTCCTTTCTGCTCAAAACAATTAAAGCTTAGTTGGTAGTGGTAATATTTGAATGAAAATATCGCATTAACTGTGCTCTTCCTTGGCAGGCAACGCCTCATTGGTTAGTCTTCTATGCGGTAAATATCTGCTGGCAGGAATAAGGCTTTGATTAAAACAGTAGTAATGGCGGGCGGTACTGGTTCACGACTTTGGCCGTTATCCCGCGCTATGTATCCCAAACAGTTTCTGTCACTGACTGGTGAACACACCATGCTTCAGGATACGCTGAGTCGCGTTAAAGGGGTGTCGGTTTCTGATCCACTTATTATTTGTAATGAAGAGCATCGCTTTATTGTCGCTGAACAGACACGCGTACTGGGGATAAAGGCTGAAATACTGCTCGAACCAGCAGGCCGTAATACGGCTCCGGCCATTGCGCTGGCCGCGTTGCGTATGGCTGCTCAGGGTGAAGATCCGCTACTGCTGGTACTGGCCGCAGATCATGTCATTCAGGATGAACAAACCTTCCGCAAACAGATCTCCGTAGCGAAACAGCTGGCTGAATCAGGTTCCATGGTGACTTTTGGTATCACGCCAACCGGGCCGGAAACTGGATATGGGTATATCCGTGCCGGAGAGGCGAGCGGTGAGGGTTTCAGGGTTTCTGAGTTCGTTGAGAAACCGGACCGCGAAACCGCCGAGTCCTATCTGGCGAGCGGCGAATACTACTGGAACAGTGGTATGTTCCTGTTTCGCACCTCGCGTTATCTCGAGGAACTGGAGCGCTACCGCCCGGATATCCTTGCTGTTTGCCGGCGGGCGTTAAACAATACCGAAACCGATATGGATTTCATCCGGATTGATCAGCAGGTATTCCTCTCCTGTCCCGAAGACTCTATCGATTATGCCGTTATGGAGAAAACCCAGGATGCAGTCGTGGTTCCGCTCGACGCTGGCTGGAGTGATGTGGGCGCCTGGTCCTCACTCTGGGAGGTGTCGCAACAGGATCTTCAGGGTAACGCCATTCACGGCGATGTGATCATGCATAACACACAGAACTCTCTGGTTCATGCAACAGGTCGTTTGGTCGCAACGGTGGGGCTGGAAGATATGGTTGTTGTCGAAACCAAAGATGCTGTTCTGGTTGCTAACAAGTCGGCGGTACAGGATGTTAAAAAGATCGTCGATCAGCTTAAGCAGGAGGGGCGGGGTGAATATCAGTACCACCGCGAAGTGTATCGTCCCTGGGGTAAATACGATTCGATCGATGCCGGTGAGCGTTACCAGGTGAAACGCATTACTGTGAGTCCCGGTGCCAAGCTATCCGTGCAGATGCACCATCACCGCGCTGAACACTGGATCGTGGTATCTGGAACGGCGCATGTGAATCGTGATGGCGAAGAGATACTACTGACAGAAAATGAATCTATTTATCTGCCAATCGGAGCCGTACATTCCTTGCAGAATCCCGGAAAGATCCCGCTGGAACTGATTGAGGTACAGTCCGGTGCCTATCTTGGTGAGGATGATATTGTCCGCTTTGAAGATCTCTATGGACGCTCTTAATGCCTGAGCTAAAATTTGGCGAGTTGATTACCCCGACTCTGCTAACAGAGGTTGTGAATACCGCTGTTGAAGCGGGCCAAAAGATTATGGAGATCTATCGCTCTGAATTTGATGTGCAGCTTAAACAGGACCAATCACCGGTAACTGAAGCGGATCTTCGCGCAAACGACTGGATTCTGTCGCGCCTAAAACAACTGACGCCCAAAATCCCAATATTGTCTGAAGAGGCACTCGAGGCCTTTGATGCTCCTAATGCAGCAGGCCAGTATTGGCTAATCGATCCACTCGACGGTACGAAAGAGTTTGTTAATAGAGCTGATCAGTTCACAGTTAATATTGCGTTGATAGAGCGGGGTGAAACGGTTTTCGGTGTCGTATATGCCCCCGCATTGGATCAACTCTATTATGGAATCAGAGGTAGAGGGGCGTATAAACAGGCCACTGATCGGGGTTCGTTAATCGCTCCTGCAGCGTCGATCTCGGTTTCCTGTCTGTCTGAAAACCCTCTGCGGGTTCTTGGTAGCCGTTCCCACCAGAATCAGGAAACACTCGACTGGCTCAAGCATCTGGATAACTACCAGTTGCGCGGTGTTGGCAGTTCGCTGAAGTTTTGCCTGATCGCAGAGGGAAAGGGAGACCTCTATCCAAGGCTGGGACCGACCTCGCTCTGGGATACGGCAGCAGGGCAGGCTGTTCTTGAAGCAGCAGGTGGCAGGGTTGTTCAACTAAATGGTGAGGTGTTGAGCTACGCTTCGCCAGATCAGCGGTTGAACCCTCACTTTATCGCTTATGGTTTATTACCTGTCGGTCTGCAGCTTTAGCGTTTATCGGCGTCAGGATTCATCATCAAAGCCGACCTCAACGCGGTTTCTGCCACGATGTTTAGATCGGTAGAGTGCGTCATCAGCGAGTTTAAACAGCTGCTCTTCCGTCATGCCTGCTTCAAATGATGACACTCCAAGACTTGCTGTTATCTTGCCAACTTCTGGGAAATCCTTCTCTTCAACGCTCTGGCGGATCTTCTCTGCGACCAGAACAGCATCACTTAACTTGGTACTGGGTAGTAACACGATAAACTCCTCACCACCCCAGCGCCCGGGTATATCGACTTTACGGCACAGGCTTTTAAGCAGGGTTGCGAAGTTATAGAGCAGGGAGTCTCCGACCAGATGGCCATAGTTATCGTTTACAGCTTTAAAGTAATCCAGATCAATCAGGATAATACTCAGGTCTTCCTGGTAACGCTCCGAGCGCTTGATCTCATACGCCCAGAGTTCGTCAATCCGATGTCGGTTATAGAGGCCGGTTAACTGGTCGGTTACCCAGAGTTCCTCCAGTCGTTTCTGGTGCGTGATGTCATGGCGTACCTGAGTAAACCCGACAATTTCTCCCTCGGTATCAAAGATCGGTTCAATCTCAATATTAACCCAGTAGGTATCACCTGATTTCGTATTGTGCTTCAGTGCGCCGCTCCAGTGGTGATCTTCGATTACCTGTCGGCGTAACTCGGTGTAATAGCTTTCAGGGACATCTGATGCGCGGAACAGGCTTAGTGGTGCGCCGATCAACTCATCCTGCGAATAGCCAGATATACGAGCCAGCGCTGATGAAGCCTGAGTAATAACCCAGTTAACATCGGTACGCGAATAGATAAGGTGCCGATCAAGCATCGCCAGCGATGTATCGAGCTTGCGTTGCGTAAGGTGGAGTCGGTTTTGCAGCTGTTTATTCTGTTTTTTAAATCGCGCTCTGCTACTTAACGCGTAAAGGATCAACGCCGTCACCAGAATAACTAAAACCAGTTTAAATGCAGATCCTGCGTCCAGCACCGTTCCCTGACCTGAGACGTCAGTTGAACTCCATGCATTTTCAATCGAAAACAGCAGACTGGTGAGTAACCCGAATCGAACCATAAAGGCTGGTCTTCTCAGTTAGTTAGAAGCAATTACCCCGACTACACTATAACAATAAGTCCAGATTCGGTGAATTCTATATAGCTATCTTTTCGGGTTTATCCTGATCTGAGTTCTTATCTCTGACAGAAAAATATTTTAATCCGCCATATTCAGTTGGCATTCGCTTCGCTATGTGCAGTTCAGAATAGGATCAAAATTTCGCAATCCCCGTTGGTTCGGGTAAGGCAGCATTGCTGGAAGCGCCCTACAAAGAGATGCGTGATGATTACAATATCGCGGTTGTGACCAATGATATCTACACTCAGGAAGACGCAAAAATTTTACCGCGCTGAACACTGGATGCAGACAGGATTATTGATGTTGAGACCGGTGGCTGTCCTCATACGGTGATTCGTGAAGATGCGTCGATGAATCTTGCCGCGGTAGAGGAGCTTGCCAAACGCCACAAAGCACTCGATCTGGTGTTTGTCGCGAGCGGTGGCGATAATCTCAGCGCCACCTTCAGCCCGGTACTGGCCGACCTGGGAATCTATGTCATTGATGTTGCCGAGGGTGAGAAGATCCCTTGTAAAGGTGTCCCAGGTATCACTAAGTCAGATCTGCTGGTTATCAATAAG
>JBFEXW010000086.1:0-8060 GCA_041562495.1 Marinobacterium sp.
AGGGTCAGATTAAAGAAAGCGGCGTCAAAATCAAGGTAACTCCTAATTTACCAGATGTGTATGGAGACCGTGTTCGGTTAGTCGAGGTTGTCCAAAATCTGGTAGATAATGCGATCAAGTTCACTAAGAACGGCGGTATTAAGCTTCGATCAATCATCAAGTCAGTTACTGATACACAGGTTCGAATGAGGTTTGAAGTGGAAGATACCGGGATCGGAATTCCGCCAGATAAATTGCAGAACCTTTTCAGCTCGTTCACTCAGGCGGACGAATCAACCACCCGCAAGTTTGGTGGCACCGGCTTGGGGCTGGCCATCACCCGTAACATTGCCACTCTGCTTGGTGGTGAAACCGGTGCGGAAAGTAAACCGGGACAGGGAAGTATGTTCTGGCTGACTGCCGAGTTTGAGCTCGCTGAGGCCCCTGAAAATCTTCACCAAGAAGCCGCAATCATCAAAGATACGACCCGTACTGAGATTTCATCGCTTGCATCAGGTCGTTCTGTGTTGCTTGTCGACGATAACGAGATCAACCTGGAGGTGGGGAGTGAGCTTTTGCAGCGCGTCGGTTTTAGGGTCGTGCAGGCTGAAAATGGTCGTATTGCAGTAGAAAAAGCCAAGGCTGACAAGTTTAGTCTGATTTTGATGGATATTCAGATGCCTGAGATGGATGGTATTGAAGCGACCGGTCTGATTCGCGCGTCAGATGGATATGCGACAACACCGATTCTGGCTATGACCGCAGATGTTTTCCGCGATCATCATCAATCATCTTCGTATCCGGGGATGGATGACGTTATTGCGAAGCCGGTAGACCCGGAGCAGCTCTATGCAATTCTGGCTAAATGGCTGCGTGTCAGCGAACTGACAGACGAGGAAACGCCTGAAACTGAATCAGTTGAGGGATCCCAGAGAGTTGAAGAGAAAAACGAAGAGACCGGTAACGACGATCAGATTCTGGATGCTGATGCACTGGTGAAGATGTTCGGTAACGATCAAACGCAGCACCTTCGTATTCTGCAAAAATTCTTACCACAGATGGATGATGTTTACGCGAAAATAGAACAGGGTTATAACGAGCATATTAGCTCAGATATTGCTTTTAATGCGCATAAACTGAAATCCTCGTCGAAACTGATCGGCGCCAATCAGCTTTCAGCACTCTGTCTGGTGCTTGAACTGGCGGGAAAAGGGGAAAACTGGGAGCTTATTAACGAAGAGTATCCTAAATTGAAAGAGGTCGCTTATCGGTTGCGACAGCGTATAGAGCAGATCTCTGCCGAGGAGTCCTGATCGATGGCTCGAAAAACAATAAAACCCTTAAACACCGATTATAAAATTTTGCTGGTCAGTGACTCGCTGGATGAGATTAAGGATGTCTCCTATATCCTGCGCAAGGATTTCACTAAATACATCAGTCACTGTTTTGAGAATGAAGCCCTCGAAAACCTGAAGAATCTCAAACCAGATCTGGTGATACTGGCGTTCAAGCAGATTGAGTACAGCGAGCGCATTCTTGAACAGATCCAGAGAAATTGCGCTCCGGGTAGTCAGCCTTATCTGCTGCTGCTCTGCACTCAATTAGAGTCTCCTGCAGCCTATGAACTCTACCGTCAGGATCATGTCGATTATTTTTTGGCGGACCGGCCTTTAGTGGATCCGTTCACGCTGATCACTGCAGTGACCCATGCCTTCAAACACAGATCCCTCAGAGATGAACTGAACCATGAACTGGGCGCACTTAACCACTTTGTAATGAAGATGTTTGACTCGGGTAGTCAGTCATTTAATGGCGCGACAGGACAGATCAAAGCGTTAAATGAGAACCTGAGTCAGGAGCTCAGCCAGATTCAGAGAAACCTGCTTGAGGCGGGTGAGAAAGGTGTATTAAACGCAAAACTGATTACCAGCGAGCTCGCCCGATTCCAAGAGGATAAGCTGAGTTCTCAGGCAGAGACGGTTGAGTCACTGGTTAATGAGCAGAAGACCTGGCTGAAGGAACTTAAAACCGGTTACAGTGAGCATCTGCAGGAGATCGAGCTGGATCCGAAAAATCCTGAACCAGTTATCGTGCTTTTGGTTGATGACGATGACTTCTATCGGGATACCCTGTCGATGATGCTTGGTGAGTTTAATCTCGATATTGTCGGACTCGACAGTGCCGAGTCCGCCGGTAGTTATCTCGAGAAAAACACCCCGGGGATTATTTTCCTCGACTATGAGATGCCGGGGCTAAGTGGCGTCGATTTTCTCAAAATAGTACGCGAGGAACCGCGGCTGCAAAATGTGCCGATCGTGATGCTAACCGGGCATCATACGCGTGAGATTGTCGTCGACAGTATCCACTCTGGCGCAGCAGACTTTATTGTTAAGCCCGGAGAGCGGGATGCAATTGTTCATAAAATTGAACAATTGACAGGGCGAAAGGTCTCCTGAAAGATCTGAACGCTGAAAAGGTTCGCCGCGCAATTCAGGCTTTTTCCGCTTCCTGTAACTGCAGTCGCCACATCTGAGCGTATCTGCCGGCGCGATCCAATAGCTGCTGGTGGGTACCCTGTTCAATAATTCGCCCCTGATCTAACACCAGAATCTGATCCGCATCTATGATCGTCGATAAGCGGTGAGCGATAACCAGACTGGTGTTGTTTTTAGAGATTGTTCTGAATGCAGCCAGTATTGAGCGTTCTGTTGCACTGTCGAGCGCGGAAGTGGCCTCATCAAACAGCAAAATAGGGGGGCGTTTCACTACAACCCGCGCTATCGCTATTCGCTGTTTCTCACCCCCTGATACCTTCAGGCCACGCTCGCCAACTTTAGTCTCCACGCCCTCGGGAAGTGTGTCTATAAACGACTGGAGGTTGGCCAGACGTATGGCTTCAAATACCTCTTCGCGCGATGCGTTGGGTCGGCCATAAGCGATGTTATTGTAGATGCTGTCATTAAACAGAACGGTATCCTGAGGCACAACGCCAATCGCCTGCCGCAGGCTCAGTTGGGTAACTGCCTGAATTGGTTGTCCATCAATACGAATCTCGCCGCTTTGAAGATCGTAAAAGCGAAACAACAGGCGCGCCAGCGTTGATTTGCCTGAACCGCTATGCCCGACAATTGCGACCTTCTGGCCCCCGTTAACTCGGAAGTTCAGGTTTTGAATGATCGGGCGATCTTTATGATAGCTGAAGTTAACATTACGAAATTCGATGACACCTTCCTTAACCCTGAGTGCAGTGGCATCAGGACGATCCTGAATACGCGGCTCCTTTTTCAGTAACCCAAACATGTTTTCGATATCGGTCAGGGCCCGTCGAACCTCTCTGTACACCATGCCGAGGAAATTTAGTGGCATAAATAGCTGCAGAATATAGGCGTTGATCATCACCAGTGACCCTAGTGTAATCGCACCACTAGCAACATCGCGTGCAGCCATCCACAGCAGCAGTACCATACCGGTCGCAATAATCAGCGCCTGACCACTATTCAGTGCCATCAGGGTCATTCGCGTTTTAAGGCGTGCTGACTCCCACTTTTCCAGATTCTGGTCATACTGAGTCGCGTCATACTCCTCGTTGTTAAAATACTTTACCGTCTCGTAGTTCAGCAGGCTGTCGATCGCTCGGGTGTTAGTGGCTGAATCCAACTGATTCATCTCTCTGACGTAGCGGTTCCGCCACTCGGTCGTGACTACGGTGAAATAGATATAGCTGCAGACACTGAGCAGAATTATCAACGCATACCAGAGGCTGAAGTTGAGTAGCAGGATTCCGGCAACCAGGCCGATTTCGATAAGCGTTGGAACAATATTAAATACCAGCATGCGCATCAGAAATCCGAAGCCATTTCCGCCGCGATCTATATCCCGGGAGATACCGCCGGTCTGCCGGGACAGATGAAACTCAAGATCCAGAGAGTGGAGGTGTCGAAAGACACTGAGTACCATTCTGCGCATCGCACGTTCAGTGACCCGGCTAAAAACAGCGTCACGCGCTTCACTGAAAAACACTGAACTAAAACGTAACACGCCGTAAAAAACCAGCATCAGTAGCGGAATGGCGATCACCTGATGCTGAGTTTTATCGAGACCATCAACGATGTTCTTCAGCGCCCAGGGCATTGCAACAGTCGCCAGCTTCGCCAGTACGAGCAACAGGAACGCAACACCCATACGAGCGCGAAACTCCCAAAGGTAGGGCCATAGCGTCGTAAAAACCTTGAATGCCTCGCTTAGTCCGACAGCGGGACGATCATCTGATGCGCGGCGGCGACTTCCTGCAGCATTGTGGGCCGACAATTGATGCGTTCCTGATTTGAGTGGTGGGTATATAGATTAATGACTGAGCCCCGGCTCTGTCTATTGTTAAGCCTCAGGAATCAGACGCTCAGCGTTGACTTGTCAGGCCGCTGGGATTTGTCCCAGTTCCGGTGTGGCGTCTGGAACGCCGATAAAGTAACCCTGAGAAAAGTCAATTTTCAGTTTTTCAACCTGCAACTGGACCTGCTGGTTATGAACAAATTCGGCCACGACTGAAATACCCAGGCGATGAGCAAAGTCAACGATACCCTCAGTAACCATTCGCGCCGACGGGTCTCTGTCTATCGATTTGATCAGACTGCCATCAATTTTGATGATATCGACATTGAGGCGCAGCAGATGTTCAAAGTTGGAATATCCGGTGCCGAAGTCATCAATGGCGATTCGGCAGCCATAAGCTTTAACCGCCGTAATAAAGGTAAGGACCTCTTCATAGTTCTCAATGCCATCGGATTCCAGAATCTCAAAGATGACTCTGCTACCTATCTGCGAGGATGCCAGGTGGTTCAGAATATTCTCAACCACATCGTCATCCAGAAGATCTGCGTAGGAAAGATTTATTGAGAACTCGTAAGGCAGTGATGCGAAAACCTTAAAGCATTTGTCGACCATCAGGTTGGTAAGCTGCCGATCCAGACGTAAACGGTGAGCGATATCCAGAAAGCGACCAGGACTGATAACCTCCTTGTGGTCATCAATCATTCGAATCAGGCATTCATATTTAGTGATAGCTCCTGACTGATTGTCCCTGATTGGTTGAAAGTAGGGGCATATGCGATCGTTGATCAGTGCATAGCGCAACTGCTTTGCCCAGTAGATGTTCTGTTCGTAGATACGTTCAGGTGACTGACTTTCATCATATAGCTGATAGTTTCTGGAGCGTTTGCGGGCCTCTTTCAGTGCGACGGCTGCTTTGGTCAACAGCCCGTCTCTGGGGGGCATTGATAGCTCCCTATCGTCATCGAATTCGATTACTGCGCCACAGGTAAAATCAACACTTAGTTCCTGATCATTACAGAAAACACTAAGGCCTCCGATCGCATTCTGAAGGTTATCAATCAAACGGGTGGCCGATTCGACAGATTGAAAGTTGCCGGCAATGACAAACTCATCGCCAGGAAGACGGTAGACTTTGGCTCTTGCCCCCGCAATATTTATCTCCAGCTGTACCTGCAGCTGTCTGGCAAACGTCCGTAGCAGATGATCTCCACACTCCTGACCAAACAGGGAGTTGGACTCCTTAAATCGATCAATATTAATCAGAATCAGACCCGTAGTAGTCGGGTTGTTAAGGTCTATGAGCAGTTGCGTTCTGTTTGCCAGTCCGGTTAGCGAATCGGTATAAGCTGTTCTGAGTTCTAGCATCAGTTTATAGATGCTGCGTAACAGGATGATACAAACCGGGAGCAGGACAAATGCGGTAACCAGCAGTGCGATCCAGTTGGTCATACGCAGCGGCACCAGTACCGAATCTATCTCATCCTGAGGTATCCCGACGCCATAGACCATACCCCCAGGTGTGCTGGCATAGATCAGTTCGTAATCCCTCTGATTAACACTCATCTGTACCGATTGCGATTGGGCAGTTGTAGCATGAATGCGACTGACAAGATTCAGGCTGATTACAGCATCAACGATATTTTGGGCATCAGTTATCGGTAATCTTTCATTGAGATTGGAAAGCTATCGATTGTTCTGATCTAACAGAAAAGAGAAACTTCCGGGAGTGATCTCCAACTGGCTTACCAGATCAATTACGGTTTCAGCGGTCCAATCTGTAGTGACCATGCCAATCGTTCGGCCATTGATATCAAACATTGGCACACTTAAGGTGATGATCGCCTGCTCTTTTTCAAGGTCAAAATAGACCGGCGTCCAGCGCATAGTGGCGTTATTCAAGTCTGTGCCCGGTTTGCTCGCCTGTACCACTGGCTGGTACCAGTCTTTCTGATGATAGTTGCCTGTCCTGTCCGCTGGCAGAAGATGAACGTCAGAAGCGCTTCGCTGAACGACTGCAGCGTAGCTCCTGTTTTGCGTCGCGAAGATACCCGGTTCAAACCATATACCAGCGCTGGACGCTCCTTTAAATGTCGCTACCTGTTCTACCAGCGCAGTCTCTAGCTCGGCCTGTAATTTACCCGTGTCAGATGCTGGTTGTCTGTCCTGAGACTTGAGGCGGAAAAAACTTTCGCCCAGCTTCGCCAGCGTTGTTGTATAGCGTTCAAGTGCGAACTGTCGAAAAGAGATGCGCTCTAAACCCTTTTCAAAGCTCTCGGCGATCTGCTGATGCCTTACCTCTGAAAGTGCAGATTGTGAAAAATTAAGGTTAAAGGATGATAAAAGCCACATCGCGGTAAGCATCAGAACCAATAGCGCCAGAATAAGCGCCATAATCGTCCGGCGGGCGGTATCGGTGAGTTCGCTCTTTAATTTGGTGACCCATTGTAGCCAGGCTGGGTTCATTATCAGCTTCCTTGTAGCCGGGTGAGGGCCGCATCAGCCTTGGGGTGCCCCATCGTTTTTGCCCTGCGATACCAGAAAATGGCTGCAGCCAAATCTGCAGACACGCCCAGCCCGTGCTCATAGATATTTCCAAGCAGGAAGGTTGCGTCTGGCGATTGGTCGGTCGCTATTTTCGCCCATCGCACTGCATCGTCATACTGCTCCAGCGCGTAGTAGATTTGCGCCATATTGGCCTGTGAACGTATATCCTGCTGTTCAGCAGCCAGACGACAGAGCTTTAAGGCTTCACTGTAGTTCCTGATACTGGTTAACAGATAACAGTCTCTGGCTGAGGCGATAACCGGTGATGCAGGTTCGCTTTCAGGAGGCAAAGATTCAGGCCGCTTTTGTATAAGGCTAACTGGTTGTTTTTCGAGTCGTTGGGTGTACAGTGCCACCTCGTTTGGACAGGAATAGCTGTAGCCACGACGAAATCTCTCGACAGTTTCGCTGGTTACATTTAACTGATTGAAACGTTTTGCTATCAGGCTGCAGCGACGATCCCTTTCTGTTGTTACTTTACTCAGTTGCGATCTGAGTTCTGAGTCTGTCCGATTCTTTTCTAGATACCGTGTCAATGGATCGATATAGGGCTGATCAAATAGTGCTTCCAGCTCCTGATCATCACCTGTGGCCGTCAGGTTCCGGCTAAAATCGTGAATCATTTCGCCGGAGCGTTCAAACCATTGTGACGACTGTTCTATAAATGCATCGCGCTGAGCAGATTCGCAACCGGTCAGCAGTACCGAGATTGCCGCAACTAAAATCTTTGGACTCTTTACAAGAGCTGGTCGATCAGATATCGAACGGGACGGGATCATGAATCTGTAACTCTCTCTATTACGCCTGATGAAAAAAATTAAAAGGAGTAGGAAACAGGCTTTTCTTCAAGTCGTTGCGCGTACTGTTCGACGTACGCAGGACAAGAGTAACTGTAGCCGTTGCGGAAGCGCTCTATAGACTCTGTCGTTACGTCGGTCTGGTCTAAACGCTGGGTAATCAACTCGCAACGACGATTTCGCTCTTTTCTAACCAGATCCAGTTGTGTTACCAGATCGGTTCGGTCCTTATTAGACTCCAAATAGTGCGTCAGCGGGTCGATATAGGGCTGTTTTATTAGTCTGTCGAATTCGTTGTCGTTGTCTATTAGGGTGAGATTTTGGCTGAAACCCTGAATCATTTCACCGGAGCGTTGAAACCAGTCTGCTGATTGTTGAATCAGCGAATTTCTCTGCATCGATTCGCAGCCG
>JBFEXW010000087.1:0-7821 GCA_041562495.1 Marinobacterium sp.
AACCTGCGTGGATTCAACTCCGAGCGCCGCAGGCAATGGGCATGGATGCAACCAATAAATGGCCAGGTGAAACCACGCGGGAGTGGGGTGAGCCGATTTCCATGGATGACGCGGTTAAACAGCGTATTGATGAGATCTGGTCAGATCTGGGTATCGATGACTGATACTTATCACCTCTCGATACTAAATTATGCCGAGACGTTAACAGTGTCTTCTGAAGAGACGCTGCTTGATGCATTGGTCGAGTCGGGCTTCCGGCAACGTAATGCCTGTCGCAATGGTGTTTGTCAGATCTGTGACGCCGAGCTGCTCAGCGGAGCGGTCTTGCAAAGGTATCCTTCAAAAAATATTAATGTCGCTCAGGGTGCTGAATCGATCTATCTCTGTACCTCCTACCCCCGCTCAAACCTCAGTATTCAGTTGATCCGAGCGGAATTCCCTGTACAAGACTGAGAGTAAGCTCACAAAGTCTTTCTAACCAACCTTCTCTCTCCATTCAAGCTCACCCAAACGCACCTGTAACCAGTCAAATCCTATGCGCTTAGCGACAGCCGCTGCGCCGTCGAGGCTTTTGAACTCTCTCTCTTTCCTAGATCTCTGAAGATTCAGTACCAATGCCTCACCATCGCGCGTGATGAATTTTAGCGTCCAGCCGCGTGACATCGAAATCGGTGAGCACTGACAAGACTCAAAAACACCTGCCTTAAATAGCAATCGAATCTCTTTTTCTTGCATTCTAATCACCTTTTTGAATCATCATTTATTACTTATTGATAAGTATAAAATAAAATATGATTTTTCGCAAAAAAATAACGATAGATTTTGTTAAAATAATACATATAAATCAATGGGTTATGTCGGGCTTGTGTTTTATTTTTGTGAGCTTTTAATGGGGCTGTAAATACTTGAATAAAAAGGGGAAAATATTCGATATCTTATATCTATTTTTCATTAATCATTTATGAACTATAAATATTAGTTTTTGATTGCTCGATAACTGAATGTACATATAGATCTTTGGGGTATTTATCGAAAAAAGAGAGATCGATTAGCGATAGAGAATGGTCAAAAGCAAGAAATGAATGATTGAACTTAGATTGGGATTTTTCGAAGCCGAATTGGCTCAGCGGTCGCTGTTGAACAGTTGTCTGTTCGTTAACGAAGGGATGTCTGGATGCGGCGGTTGAGCTGGAGAGGGTTACCACACTCTCCAGCGTTGGGATCGGAGAGTGTGGTGGTAGAGGGGGTAATCAGGCGGTAGATTTCTGGGAGAGCAGTTCGTGCCGTGATTTACGGTCCTGTTCGCTGGGGGCTGGCAGCTTCAGGTGCTGCTTCGAGTTCTCTAACAGTCGGGTTGCTTCATCAGACTCGCCGAACTCAAGCAGCAGTTGCGCCAACTCCATCTCAGTATTCTGATTGGGGTCAAGCTCAAGACTTTTACGATAGTGCTGAATCGATGCGCCCCAGAGTCCAGCCCGGCGTGACAGGCGCGCAAGGCATAGCTCCATCGCGGCATTATCCGGGTGTGACTTGGCCCAGCGTTTCGCGGCTTGCAGCTGTGCGTGGGCATCATCAGACACGAGTTCACTAAACAGCAGGATCAGTTTGTCATCCCCTTGTTTGGCTATCCAGTCGGTTAACAGTGTTTCTGCACGGTTAACGGCTGACAGCGATATAAGGTGCTCTATGTAGATACGTTTTACGCTAATATCCTGCTGCGCATCAAAGCTGAGGTTTTCCCAGGCCTGATTGAGTGGCTCAACTTCAGTTGCAGCGGTGTTGAGTGCCGTGGTTGCATATTTGCGTCTCAGGTCGCGCGCTCTCGTTTCGCTGAGCATGTTGGATTTTCGCAGATCAGGAATCAGTACTTTGACACCGTCCCAGTCCTGAAGTTTTTCCAGTGCGTTGAGCAGCAGTAGCTTTATCTGACTATTATTCGGCATCTGTTTGCTGAGTTGCTCCAGTGAAGCTCTGGCGCGCTCGACATGTCCGAGTTCAAGATCGAGTGACGCAGCAGTCTGCTTAACCAGCAGATCAACGCTGCTGTCTGTATTTTTAATAAGCGCTAGCAGTCGCTGTACCTCTTTTTCATCACCATCTTTAGCAGCCATGCGTGCTGCTTCAAGATAGTAGAGCGTTGGAGCTGAGCTGAGCTTGCCTGCCTGAGTGAGTAGCCGTCTTGATTTCCACCAGTCACCCTGAGCACCGGCGTTTAAGCCTTGAATAGCTTTACTGCCGGATTGCAGCTCGCTGCGAGCATGCCGCCATTCACGCAGACGTTGTGCTGGAGATCTGAAATGGGTGACCAGGTTGATGATCCAGTGGAGTAGAGCAAAGCTGATCAGTGTGATGGCGGTCATCACCCACAGGCTCATCTCTATGCTGGTGGTTTTGTAGGCAATTAACACATAGCCACTGTCCTGCGTCATCGCTTCGCCAAGCCAGGCCCCGCCAAACAGCAGCAGTGCCAGTAGACTCAATGTGCGTTTCATGGACGAGCCTCCGATCCCAGTTTGGTCATCTCTGCCATGTGATTCTGTAGCAGAGTCAGTGAACCGGATATGTCGGGCATTTCGGGCTCAACAGTCAGCTTTTTCAGTTCGCTGATGGCGGCTAGCAGTGCTTTGGCACTGGCCGTTTTCAGGTCGAAGTAGCGTTCAATCAGATTAGCAGCCCGTTCCAGACTCTGATCATAGATCTTCTGTTGCTGACGCAGCATCGCGAGTTGCGTCTGTTCGAGCAGTAATTGCAGGCTTTCTCTGAGCTGTGTACCCTTTTCAGGTGAAAGCAGAGGCTCTATAGGTTGATCGTGATGCTGTATGACGACCAGTGATTCGAGTCGAGTCAGAGCTTTAGATAGTGAGCTTTTAACCTCCTGCTGCATCGCTTCATCGATCAGTCCCGGCGTGATCTTGTTAAGCATCTCGGGTAGTTCAGGCCGTTGCTCCACAGAGAGTGTTGCCAGATTCTGGATCTGACCAATCATTGCTGACAGGCGCAGGTAAGTGCCTTCGATATCAAGTTTGGGAACCGCTTCGAGACTGGCGATCTCTTTAGCAATCGCTTCGCGCAGTTTAAACAGGGTGACATCATCCAGTTCATGCAGGATTTTGTCGGCACTGCGTAACAGTGTCAGAGCGCCTTCCGGGCGTTTTTCCATCAGGATACGCTGGTTTGCCAGACGTAACAGATATTCAGATTCGGCTATCCACCAGTCGCTCTGACTGGTCTGTCTGCCCGCTTCAACCTGTTTGATAGCATCGGTAAGACGGCTCTGAAGGCGATCGACCAGCATATTCTGAGCGTCACGATCCTGCTGTGCACGGTTGAGATCTTCGGCAACAGCTTTTAACTGGTTCTCAAACGCTTTGTTATTCTCGCTTAACTGGGTTTGCAGGCTGAGATTTTCGTTGTTCAGGTGATCATTCAACTGTCTGAACTGATAGTATCCATAACCGCCCAGTCCTAGCGCTAAAGCCAGGCTGAGAGTTCCCAGAATAACGCCTGCCTTTCCCGGCTTTCGTGCCCCTGCGTCGGCATTGTCTGTCGAGTCTCCGGTCACCGCTACGGATGGTGATTCGGTATCAGGGCTTTCTGATTCAGACACGGACGTTTCAGTCGAAGAACCAGTCTTTTGATTAGGCTCTTCACCGGAGGTGTCTGACCTCTCAGATGTTTCCGGATTGAGCTTCTCGTTCTCTGTCTTAGGGTCTTTTTCTGCGGAATCGCGCATATGGGTTTCCTATCCAAGCCGCCTGTTTAGTGTATCTAGCATGGCGTAATTATCAGCTCCATTGGCCACCAGTGGGTCAGTGAAACCCAGCATATTTGCGAGATCGGCGACTCTCTGGCTGGGCAGAATCAGTGGCAGCTGTTTAATTTCGGGGCGTGTTTTAAGCATAGCGTCTAAATTGCTGAGCGCTTCGCCACTGGTCACTAATATCGCATCAAGTCGACTGTCTAAAGCTTGTGCCAGCTCGGTCTCGCTGTAGCTGGGTGAGGTGCGCGTGTAGATCTCAGCCAGATCCACTTTGGCGCCCCGGGCAGTTAGCGTCTGCGCCAGTAGGTCTCGGCCACCAGTACCCTTAATGATCAGTATGCGTTGCTCGGCAATATGCTGCAAAGCATCAATTGATAAAAGCGCCTCGCTATCAATGCCTTGATTGACCTGAGTCGGTATGCCGTAATTCTCGAGCTCATCAGCGGTACCCCTGCCGATCGCAAACCAGTTAATTGCAAGCGGGAGTTGCGGCCAGTAATGGTCGATAAGCTCGCCGCCGATCTGCGCAGCGTTACGGCTGATAAAGATAACGCTCGAGTATAGGTCCAGGTTGAGAAAGTAGTTTCGTGTTTGCCCCTGATTGGCTGAGTCCATATCTATAGGTTTGATATCGATCAGGGGTAAGGTGCAGGGTTCATAGCCTGCATCGGTTAGTAGCTGGTTAAGACCGGCCTGCATCGCAGCAGGCCTGGTGGTTAACACGCGAGCCTTAGCCACGCTCGGCATAAACCTGCTTCAGGATCTGATCGGCGCCGGCTTCCAGTAAGCGGTCGGCGAGAGTGATGCCAAGTTGTTCAGCTTCACTTTGTGGTCCTCTGATCTCATCACGCAGAACCAGTGTTCCATCGGGACGTCCGACCAGTCCTCGCAACCAGATCTGATCCCCTTCGAGTTCGGCGTAGCAGCCGATGGGGACCTGACATCCGCCTTCCAGCCTGCGGTTTAGAGCCCGCTCAGCCGTAACCCGGATTGCTGTCTGCTGATCGTTTAGCGGTGCCAGCAGCGCCAGTGTTTCCTGATCATCAGTACGACACTCAATACCAACGGCACCCTGACCTCCGGCGGGCAGGCTGTCGGTTGACGGAATGTGGTAACGCACCCGCTCCTCGAGTTTCAGGCGGATCAGTCCGGCCGAGGCGAGTACAATTGCGTCATATTCGCCAGCATCCAGTTTGCCAAGGCGGGTTTGTACATTTCCGCGGAGCGATTTGATCACGAGGTCGGGGCGCTTTTCCCGCAACTGAACTTCACGTCTTAATGACGAGGTGCCTACGATTGAGCCGGCTGGAAGATCATCCAGGTGGGCGTAGTTGTTGCTGACAAAGGCGTCGGTTGGCATCTCGCGCTCACAGATTACAGCTAGACCCAGGCCTTCAGGAAATTCCATCGGAACATCTTTCATGGAGTGTACGGCGATGTCCGCACGCCCTTCCAGCATGGCGACCTCAAGCTCTTTGACGAACAGGCCTTTGCCGCCAATTTTGGCCAGTGGGGTGTCGAGAATTTTGTCGCCTTTGGTAACCATCTTTACCAGTTCAACACTGAGGTCAGAGTGCAGCGCTTCGAGGCGCTCCTTGACATATTCAGCCTGCCAGAGTGCAAGTAAACTTTGTCGGGTCGCGATACGCAGAGTGCGGGACATTTGAACTCCAAAAAGGGTAAACAGAAATCTTTCAGCGCATTGTATCAGATGGTTTACAGCTTGCCTTTGCACTATGGGTTATTCCTGAGCGTCAGGATTGCTATAATTCGGCGCAATTTTGCACTGAAGAAGCAGTGTCTCTGGTTAATTGAGGTGAGATCGCAATGAGTAATAAAACCAATCAGCAGTGGGGCGGAAGGTTTAGTGAGGCAACGGATGAGTTTGTAGCTCGTTTCACAGCGTCGGTTGATTTTGACCAGCGACTCTATCGTCAGGATATTCAAGGCTCAATCGCGCATGCGCATATGCTGGCTAAGGTCGGTGTGCTGACAGAGGATGAACGAGATTCCATCGTACGCGGGCTGAGTGAGATCCGTATCGAGATTGAACGCGGTGATTTTGAATGGTCGGTCGCGCTGGAAGATGTTCATATGAATATCGAAGCCGCTTTGACCAAAAAGATCGGCATTACCGGTAAGAAACTGCATACCGGCCGTTCGCGTAATGATCAGGTAGCAACCGATATTCGGCTCTATATGCGTGATGAGGTGGATTTCATTCTGACTGAAGTCACCCGTCTGCAGCAGGGGCTGCTAGAGTTGGCGGAGAAAAATGCCGATACCATCATGCCTGGCTTTACCCACCTTCAGACAGCGCAGCCAGTAACTTTTGGTCACCATCTGCTGGCCTGGTTTGAAATGCTGAGTCGTGACTACGAGCGCTTTGCTGACTGCCGCAGGCGCATCAATGTAATGCCTCTGGGTGCGGCGGCTCTGGCCGGTACCACTTACCCAATCGACCGCGCTTATACCGCCGAGCTGTTGAGCTTTGATGCGCCGGCAAATAATTCACTGGATGCGGTATCAGATCGTGATTTTGCGATTGAATTTTGCGCAGCGTCCAGTCTTCTGCTGATGCACATGACGCGTATGTCTGAAGAGCTGGTGCTCTGGACTTCTGCGCAGTTCAACTTTATCAATCTTCCAGACCGCTTCTGCACTGGTTCATCGATTATGCCGCAGAAGAAAAACCCGGATGTTCCTGAGCTGGTACGCGGTAAGAGTGGTCGTGTTTATGGACACCTGTTCTCACTTCTGACGCTGATGAAGTCTCAGCCGCTGGCATACAACAAAGACAATCAGGAGGATAAAGAACCTCTGTTTGATACGGTTGATACAGTGCGTGGCTGTCTGCGTGCTTTCGCGGATATGGTTCCGGCGATCGAAGCGCGTAAGGATGAGATGCGTGAAGCGGCTCGCCGCGGATTCTCTACCGCAACCGACCTGGCCGACTATCTGGTTCGTGCCGGTGTGGCTTTCCGCGATGCGCATGAGATCGTCGGTCTGTCTGTCGCTTATGGTATAAAAACCGGTAAGGACCTGTCCGATATGACGTTGGATGAGCTGCGTCAGTTCTCTGATCAGATCAACGAAGATGTGTTTGAGGTGTTGACGCTGGAGGGTTCTGTCTCAGCGCGTAACCATATCGGTGGTACTGCACCGGCTCAGGTACGTGAAGCGATTGCCCGTGGTCGGGCAATGGTCGCCGCGCGATCAGAATAGGCTTTCGCAAACAACTTTCGACAATCAGTCCCTGTGTCTGGAGACGTTTAATGAGTGATCGTTCTCGTGTTTTTGCCGCAGGGATCTGCAGTGTCCTTCTTACGTTGGGCGTTGCACGTTTTGCTTATACGCCGCTGCTGCCTGTTATGCTGGAGCAGACCAGTCTGACGCTGAGCTGGGGTGGCTGGCTGGCGGCATTTAACTATTCTGGTTATCTGATTGGAGCACTGGTTGCTTCCAGAGTTCGCTCTCTGACCACCAAGGACAGGCTTTACCGGGGCTATCTGATACTGGGCGTTGTGACCACCTGGATGATGGCGGTAACGGAGAATCCCTATGTCTGGGTGCTGTCACGCTTTATTGCAGGTGTCAGTGCTTCCGGAGGTATGTTGCTGGCCAGTGCACTGATCCTTAACTGGCTGATGCGCCAGGGATACCGTAGTGAACTGGGTGTGCACTTTATGGGTATCGGCGGTGGCATAGGGATGGCGGCGCTGGCCGTGATCATTATGCAGAACCTGGGATTAAACTGGGATCTGCAGTGGTATCTGTTTACGCTGCTTGGAGCATTACTGATGATACCGGCCTGGTTCTGGATGCCGCGACCGGAGATCTCTAATCAGGCCGTGTCCCCGAAAACAGTGCTGCAGGATCACCCTCCCTCGGATCGTCTTGAACGTCTGTTATTAATCTCCTATTTCTTTGCCGGTGTTGGTTATGTGGTGAGTGCAACCTTCATCGTTGATCTCGTCGAGCGGCAGCCGGTACTGGCTGGTCAGGGAGCGCTGGCGTTTCTGTTGGTGGGGCTGGGAGCGTTGCCCGCGGTGTTGGTCTGG
>JBFEXW010000088.1:0-7752 GCA_041562495.1 Marinobacterium sp.
CCTGAAAGGTCACCGCCCCCCCCCAAAAAAACCTGTTTTTCGTTACTCTTAGCAAGCCGCGTCATTCTAAGTTGAGCTGAACTTAAGCTGCAGATTTTTAGTCCCGAAAAGCTCTTTTTGGTAGGCTGCTGAGCGCTTAATCAGCTCTGATTTACGCCGAGTAATCTCAGACTCAAGCGACATGATAAGATCACATAGCCGCTGATTCACGTTAAGCGTACCGAGCATCTGATGCAACTGATGAAGATCCGAAAGATCGCCCAACAGCTCGCCCAGTTTCTTAAACCGCTTTAATGCTGCTTTCGGCAGGTGAATCAACTTCAGTTCGGAGGCTAGTTTCAACTGAAATAGATAATACTTGGTCCACTTTCGCCAACGGTGGAAATACTCGGGCTCAGCTTCATGGACCGCCTCTTTACCCAACAGACGGGCTTTACGATAGGTATTGACGATACCCTTCATGATGAAAGCCTGGTCAGGCTGTCGCAGACTGGTCTGCCATGAATCAATCACCAGCAACAGATTAGCGCTGGCAACTATATAGTCCGGCTCATCCGGTACTTGCACCTGCCAGTGATCGCGTAGCGCCGAGTTGATCAGGCAGACCTGCGCTTCGCTGAACCCCAGTTCTGACACAAGCATAGCTACCAGACCCGCCTGTACCTCAGCATCCCGATGTGCGGAGAAGCTTTTCGCAACCGCTTTGAGTGCTTCATCTATTAACGCAAACTCTTCGCCGCTGAGAGATTTTTTATAGAGACGGAGACAGGCTCGCGTTCGTTTCATGCACAGACGCAGCTCATGGACCTGTTCTGAATCCATTAATGGTTTTTTTCGGAGTTCGCGGCTGAGTTCCCGTAGCTCCTGGGCCACACGCTCAAAAACCGGATCTTTTGGCATCAGACAGCACCCTGATTATTCAATCCAGTGAGATCAGTCTAGACGCAAAAAGCGATACTCGCGTTACAAAGATATTGCAACACGATGACAGGAGCAGAAGAGAGGATTAAAGAATATGTTTGGCGATTAGCATCAACTGTATACGCTCATACAGCTCAATCTCCAGCGTTTTCAGAGATCCATGATGCTTCGCCAATTGATGTGCTTCATCCCAGCGCACAATCTCTCGGTTCCCGCTATCCAGCACCAGTTCTGCAGAGCGCTCACAAAGCGCGATCACAATATCGAAGTCATCAAGATTCAGCGAGCCGACAGCATCCGCAAGCACCTCGCTGACTTCAGTATCCAGATGTTTTATTGCTGTGATGACATCAGTCTCAAGGGGTTGAGGATCAATACCAGCGGCTTTAGCGACGACACGCCCCTGTCCGATTTTATTCGCAATGGCAGTAGCGAGTGGGGCGCGCTGCGCAGCATGTTCGCTAATAAACAGGATCTGATAGGGTTTCGACATCTACAACTTCCCAGGTCGGACGGAACATCCAGCGATAACTAACTATTAGATTTATCGGCTTAGATTAGCACCCCAAAGCCGAACACTATCGCGTAAGTTAATGAATTTTTAATGACATTACCATTGACCCAGGTCTGTAGGTGCACAAACCTCTGGTTACTTGTCAGATCCGCTCCGTCTATCTACCAATGAGCGTCACCAAAGCTTCATATTCTGTTCAGAGAAAGAACAAAGTTGCAGCTTAACGTTAGATTTTTAGCAGAATAAAAAGGGATCACCAGTATCGGTATCGCGCATCAGTACGCTTTTAACTATGAGATTCCCGGTCGCGAGAACGTCAAGTTTATCCGTCGGGCAATTTCGCTGTTTGCACCGGTAAAACATGCGATCGGCCTGCACCGGGACAGTTTCGGTCTACCGATACTACCACCGATGATCTCACCCTGGGCGCTCGGGTAAGTTATTCACCACGCAAGATTCTGGTCTATCTGCCTTTTGAAAATACCGGACGGGGCATCCAGTTTCTTTCACTCTGGCGCAGCTACAACATCCATCTTTATGCTCCGGTAGAACAGTCATACCAGACAGATCATATTCGCGCATGTCCGCTCTCCCGTGAGGGTTTCAGATCAGCAATGCTCTCCTGCGCTGTAAACAGTATGCAGAGGCGACTGACCTAGGTGGCACTCAGTTTATCGAGTTCGGTGTAGATGCCGACTTCGGCTACTGCGCAGACAGACGGGAACTGGTCGAAATCGAAAAACCCAAACCCAAAAGACGCTCGATATATGGCATCAGATGAGTCTCAGGGATAGTGGAATATCAACCTGAGCGCAGAGCTCAATCTCGCGCTCCAGATCCGCGATCAGTAGTGGATAACTCTCCTGATAGGCCTCTGGCAACGCGATGCGGAGCTCGGAATCCTCAGTCTTGAGCACAGGTAGTTCCGGTGCTTCAGGGTGGCGGTTAATATGCCAGACAACGGCAAGCCTTAAGATGCGGGCAAGTGCCAGTATCTCCTCCGGCGAGACCTGCTGTACAAGCGGCAGCAATTCCAGTCGAATCCGCTTACGGCATAACCTGACAATCCCGGCAACCAATTGTTGCTGTTCAAAACTGAACCCGGGCAGGTTGGAGTTTTCAAGAATATAAGCGGAGTGCTTATGCATACCACTGGAACTGATATTCAGTCCGATCTCATGGGTCAGCGCAGCATAGCTCAGATAACCTCGCGTCAGCGGTCTTAAGTTCCAGATTGGCGCGAGCTGATCCCAGAAACGTAGCGCACTCGCCTGCACCCGTTTAGCCTGATCGATATCCACATGATAGCGGGCAACCAGAGACTGAATCGCGCGGGTACGAGTATCAGTTCCCGCTTCAACCTTTCGCTCCTCACGCAGAACACCTTCACGCAGAGCGCCTGATGAGAACTGAGCCTCATCTATACCAAGTATCTCAACCAGCGCATCCATTATTGCCAGACCTGCGGCAAAAACGCTCTGGCGGTCAGAGCTGATACCTTTCAATGCCTTAGCACTTAAACCTGTATCAAGGAGTTGTTCACGCAAAGCGCGGATACTTATCGGACTGAGTCTGTCTGCATCAAAGCCAAGATTAGCGCAAGCGGAAGAGATCGCCTGAGCAGTACCTGAGGTTACACGGACCTTACGCCAGCCAAGCTGCCGGAAGGGTTCGACAAAGCGCTCCACCTGCTGCTGCGCCGCTATACGGGCACGTTTATAGGATTTTTTATCCACAGCCTCGTTGAAGTACTGCTGTGTATAGGAGACACAACCCATGGTATGAGAGCGGCCAAGCAACATCTCTCCATCAGCTCCGATGGCGATTTCGGTTGAGCCGCCTCCAATATCGATAACCAGCGTATTTCCACTAAGCTGCTCAGTTTCAGCAACGCCGAGATAGACCAGACGCGCCTCCTCCTGACCACTGACAACTTCAATAGGGTAGGGAAAAACCTCGGCAGCTCGCCGCAGGAACTGGTGACGATTGGTTGCAACACGCAGAGTATGGGTTGCTATAACGCGAACTGCGCAGGATTCCAGCGGCAGTAACTGCTCTGCGAAATTTTTCAGCACAGCGACGCCGCGCTCAATCGCGTCTTCTGTCAGCCGATTATTCTGATCAAGCCCTTCAGCCAGACGAACGCGCTCTTTATATTTGAACAGCTGCTGCAGATCACCATGCACCACCCTCACCACAAGCATATGAAAACTGTTTGAACCAAGGTCTATGGCGGCGATATGACTGATGTTTTCAGCAGGGAGTTGTTCTAGGGTCAAGCGTGCTGTTCCAATTTTTTCAGATAGTCGTATATCTCTACCTGGGAGCGTAACTTTTTACGGTTACCGCGGCGAACATAAGCGTTTGTCTGCTCGGCATCGATAATTCTGGCTTTAGTGGTATCACGCCACTGCAGCTCAAGCAAGTCGATAATTATCTTCTTATTCTTTTTATCCAGAATAGGACAGCCCACCTCGACGCGGTTATCTATGTTTCGCGTCATCCAGTCAGCGGAGGAGATAAACACCTGATGCTCACCACCAGCATGGAAATAGCTTATACGAGGATGTTCCAGATAGCGGTCAACAATGCTTATCGCACGGATATTCTCACTTAAGCCTTTAACACCGGGCTGAATATTACACATACCGCGCACAATGATGCGTATCTTAACACCAACCTTACTCGCCTGATAAAGTCGGTTAGCCATACCACGATCCACCAGATTGTTGACCTTGAGGAAGATCTCCGCCTTTTTACCGGCCTTCGCTGCTGCAATCTCGGCGTCGATAAGCGCATTCATGCGGGTGCGGCTATGGTTAGGGCTAACGATAAGATACTTAAACTTGAACGGTTTATAGGGATTGATAATGAAGTCAAAAACCTTGGTTACCTCATCATTAATCTCAGGATTTTTGGTAAACAGTGCATAATCGGTGTAGATCTTCGCTGTTTTCTCATGGAAGTTACCTGTACCTACATGGGCATAGTTAACCAACTCATCTCCTTCAACCCGCGTTACCTGAATAATTTTTGCGTGACACTTCAGCGAGCCGACACCAAACTCCACTTCGACACCGGCATCGGTCAGCACTCTTGCCCACTCAATATTGGCTTCCTCATCAAAGCGCGCGCGAAGCTCAACGATTACAGTTACTTTCTTACCATTACGCACTGCATCAATCAGCGATTTCAAGATCTGGCTACGGCTGGCAACACGGTAGATGGAGATCTGGATAGCCTTTACCGCCGGGTCAAAGGATGCGGTACGGATAAAGTCAGTCAGATAACGGAACTTGTAAAAGGGGTAGTAAAGCAGGATATCTCCGGCCGAGATCGCTTCAAAAACATTCTGATAGCTATCAAAAGCTTTGCAGTTCAGCGCTGGGAATTTTGGGTTTTCCAGATATTTAGGGCCAACATTCGGAAAACTGATGAAGTCCTTAAAGTTACGATAACGCCCACCCGCTGTTGTATGTTCTTCAGCATCCAGATGCAGCTTGGTTACCAGAAAATTGAACATGTGTGCCGGCATCTCTTCATCATAAACGAGACGCACTGGCTGGTTAGTCAGGCGCTGTTTCAGGCCAAGTGACATCTTTTCCAGAACCGAGTGCTCCACATCCCTGTCCAGGTCAAACTCAGCATCACGGGTCATCTTGATCGAGAACACTTCGATACTGTCATATTTAACAAAACCCCGAAAGATACCGTTGATACAGTAGCGGATCGCATTATCCAGCACGATAATCGATTTACGTCTCACCCCTTTGATGCGGGGCAGCTCGATAAACCGTGCTGTGCGGTCAGCAGGAATCTCAAGCAGAGCATAACGAATCTGATCGCCATCTCTGAGTGCACAACAGAGATAAGCCTCTTCATCATCCATGACATTAGCGAGGTTGGTGTACTCTTGAATAAAGATTGGGGTGATATGGCGTAGCACCTTGTCGCGGAAGTATCGGCTTAGCCAGATGCCCTCTTTCTCGTTGATCTGGGATTCATTGAGCAGAAAGATATTACGCCGCGCCAGACCACGGATCACATCAAGGTAGATCTCGTTAAAGCGATGTGCAAGGTCTCTGACTTTTTCGTTAACCAGATGCAGCAGATCTTCCGCACTCATCCCTTTAAAGTCAGCATCACTCGACTGCTCAACAATCATGCGACGGTGCAGGTCAGCCACACGTACACGGAAAAACTCATCGAGGTTGTTTGAGTAGATACCCAGAAAACGTACGCGTTCAATAATCGGCACTGAGGGATCTGCCGCCTCCTGAAGAACTCGCTCGTTAAACGATAACCAACTCAGCTCTTTCTCAATCAGTTTCATGGACTAGCAACCCTTCAAATTACCCTGTAATGGCTATTAATTTATGACTAAAAGTTTACAGATTAATGACCACCAATTTTGGTCAGAGAACAGCCCAGTAATCTAAGCCTCTAATTTTGAACGCTCAGATGACTTACCGCCTCTCTCTTTTTAAGTATAGAGTGGGAAAATCTTTCTGCTGTCCAAACGCCTGATCAACCCAGCAAAATACCTGCCACTTATACGCATTGGGAATGTTTCACGCTTTGAGTCCGATCCTCATAACAACCCACAAAGTACGGGCAAATATCACAATCATGTTCTCTGAACGGTGCCAATTTAATTTCACCAACGCTGTCAAATAGCTGAAACCAACTGGTTCTATCCTCGGCCTCAGACGTTGATGAGGACAGCATCCTGAGTACAGAACCCCAGACCTTTTTTGATCGGTTAAATAGTGACTACCCCGGCTTTTTAGCTGACCTTCAGAATGGGATTGATCTGAAAAACTGTCTGCGCAGCACTCTGGCTGTAATCTATTACCATGCCCGCTCCTGCTGGCCACCGGCCAAGGCGCGCGATGATTTTCTTGTTGGTACTGAGTTTATCTGCCACTTTCCGGATATCGACCTCAGTGCCCACGTGCTCGGCTATGGCTTTGACTCTTAGCAGGAGATGGCACAGCAACTGATCGATTACCTGAGTAATAGCGAGCAACAACAGTCTCAGTCAACTGCAGTCTATGCAGAATCGAAGCGCTGGCGAGCCGAAAAGATTCTGTCCGAACGGCTGCAGGGCATCTACCCGGAAACGGTCAAACCGGAGTCAAAACAGAAAGCTCTGTCATAATTCTCTAACAATTATCGGCAATACTAGTAGATTGAAAAAGGTGTTTGCCTCATTGCTGAGTTCAGCTATCTCACATACACTGGTCGGAGGATCCTGCGAACTATTTATACGCGGGTTTCCTAAGTAAACGAGTGTTCCGCAATAGTTAAAACGGCATCTTATTTCACCTGAAACGCATTGAAGCACTCTGCCAATTAGAGATCGTAAAATTGGCTCACAACCTTAACAGGCGCCTTTTTTAATCCTTATGTATCCGAAGGCGACCCTAAGCATTTGAAAGGGAGAATAACAATGAGCCTAGAAAGTGTTGAGATCTACTCAAAACACTCATCTAAACAGTTCAATGAAGAACTTGAAAACCTCAGGACTGATCTGCTCACCATGGGCGGAAATGTTGAGCGTCAGGTAACCGACTCGCTGAACGCTCTGCTTAACTATGATGTTTCGCTGGCTGAATCAGCTCGTGAACTGGATAAAGAGACCAATAATCTCGAGCGCCGCATCTATGCCAAGTGCACCGAGACCATCGCGAGACGCCAGCCCACTGCCGTTGACCTGCGTCTGCTGATGTCAATCAACCGCTCGGTCGTTGACCTTGAGCGTATAGGTGATGAAGCATCTCGCGTTGCTAAGCAGGCGATTGATCTGTGTAACTCCGAATCCAACCTGCGCGGACTCCATGAAGTTCGCCATATCGGTCAGCTTGTTACCGAGATGCTAAAAGATGTACTAACGGCATTCGCACGTCTGGATATGGACCTGGCCTACTCTGTGGTTAAGCGAGACCAGCAGGTTGACCGTGAATATACAACCGCACTGCGTACACTGATCACCTATATGATGGAAGATCAGCGCGCAATCAGCAGCGTACTGGCGGTAATCTGGGTGCTGCGCTCACTTGAGCGTATCGGTGATCACACCTGCAACCTAGCGGAGCATCTGGTTTATCAGGTCAGCGGGCAGGATGTTACTCACCAGGGTCTGGAAGAGTTCGAAGAAGCGATCGAAGAAGACTGATCAATACCCGTTAAGCCTGAAGCTTTCCTCGGAAGCTTCAGGCTTCATTGCTCCATATTAAATCCCACTCCACCCCATGTCTGACATCTGGTCAGGCCGATAGTTGTACGCCCATTGGCGCGGTTGTTTTAGCCCCGGC
>JBFEXW010000089.1:0-7706 GCA_041562495.1 Marinobacterium sp.
TACGGTGCTGTAATCAAGGTTAAAGATGGCGATGTTGTTGAAGCTGGTGCAATCGTAGCGAACTGGGACCCGCATACTCACCCGATCGTATCGGAAGTAGCTGGTCGCATTCAGTTTGCAGGTCTGGAAGACGGTATTACCGTTAAGCGCCAGACAGATGAGCTGACTGGTCTGTCAACAATCGAGATTTTGGATCTGAAAGATCGTCCACAGGCGGGTAAAGATATCCGTCCGATGATCAAGCTGCTGACTGAAACTGGCGAGGAAGTATTCCATCCGGGTACCGAAATGCCAGCACAGTATCTGTTGCCACCCAAATCGATCATGAACCTGAACGATGGTGCTGATGTACAGGTAGGTGACATCCTGGCGCGTCTGCCTCAGGAAGGTACGGTCAACAAGGATATCACCGGTGGTCTGCCACGCGTTGCTGACCTGTTTGAAGCGCGTAAGCCAAAAGAAGCAGCTGTACTGGCAGAAGTGTCTGGTACGGTTACCTTCGGTAAAGAGACCAAAGGCAAGCGTCGTATCGTGGTAACTCCGCATGACGGTGGTGAACCGGTAGAAACCCTTCTCCATAAATGGCGTGCACTCAACGTCTTCGAAGGTGAAACTGTTGAGAAGGGTGAGGTTGTCGCTGATGGTCCATCCAGTGCGCATGACATCCTTCGTGTTCTGGGCGTAACAGAACTGGCTAAGTATATCGTTGCTGAGATTCAGGACGTTTACCGCCTCCAGGGTGTAGGTATCAACGATAAGCACATCGAAGTTATTGTTCGTCAGATGTTGCGTAAAGTTGAGATTCTGGACTCTGGTGATACTGAATTTATTCAGGGTGAACAGGCTGAATACGCTGCAGTACTGATTGCAAACGAGAAGGCTGAAGCTGAAGGTAAACAGCCTGCTAAGTTTGATCGCGTACTGCTGGGTATCACAAAAGCATCTCTGGCAACCGAGTCGTTCATCTCTGCAGCGTCCTTCCAGGAGACAACGCGCGTTCTGACTGAAGGAGCGGTAACAGGTAAGAAAGATTACCTGCGTGGCCTGAAAGAGAACGTAGTGGTTGGTCGTCTGATACCAGCAGGTACCGGTCTGGCGTACCACTCAGAGCGTAAGCGCAAGCGTCAGCTTGGGCAGGAATCTTCGACGGCAACTGTAAGTGCGGAAGAGGTGCAGCAGGCACTGACTGAAGCACTGAACGCTTCAATGTCGGATTCCGAATAAAAGATTGGTCAATAATTGACCTTTGGGGCGCAGATTGATTACAATTTGCGCCCTTGTTTTGACTGGGTCCATAGGGGGCCTGGTTGTTTAACTTAAACGTGGAGTTTGCTTAATGGCAACAATCAACCAGCTGGTACGCAAACCACGTAAACGTATTGTGGAAAAGAGCGATGTTCGTGCATTGCAGGCTTGTCCACAGCGTCGTGGCGTATGTACTCGCGTTTATACAACTACACCTAAGAAGCCGAACTCAGCATTGCGTAAAGTGTGCCGTGTTCGTCTGACTAATGGTTTTGAAGTGTCTTCCTACATTGGTGGTGAAGGTCACAACCTGCAGGAACACTCTGTTGTTCTGATTCGTGGCGGTCGTGTTAAGGACCTGCCAGGTGTGCGTTACCACACTGTTCGTGGCGCACTGGACTGTTCAGGCGTTAATGACCGTAAACAGGCTCGTTCTAAGTACGGTACCAAGCGTCCTAAGTCCTAATTCGTCGAGACTCTCCTGTTAGCTTTTAGTGATTAGGAGAGCGGCGAAGCTGTTTAGACCGGGGTATCCCAAGCTGAGTAGCTAACCCGAGACGATAAGAGTAAGGGCAGACGATACTGTCTGAATTACCTGAAGACCTTTAAACAAATTTATTGAGGGCTTATCCATGCCAAGACGTCGCGTCGCTGCGAAGCGCGAAATCCTTCCGGATCCTAAATTCGGAAACATCACCCTGGCAAAATTCATCAACCATTTGATGATCAGTGGTAAAAAATCTGTAGCTGAGAGCATCGTTTACCGTGCTCTGGATAAAGTTGAAGAGCGTACTAAAGCAGATCCTCTGGAACTGTTCGACAAAGCTCTGGAAACTATTCAGCCAATGGTCGAAGTTAAGTCTCGCCGCGTAGGTGGTGCTACTTATCAGGTACCTGTTGAAGTTCGTCCATCTCGCCGTATGGCTCTTGCAATGCGTTGGCTGGTTGACGCATCGCGTAAGCGCGGTGAAAAAGATATGTCTCTGCGTCTCGCAGGCGAACTGCTTGATGCGGCTGAAGGTCGTGGCGCTGCTGTTAAGAAGCGTGAAGACGTTCACCGTATGGCTGAAGCTAACAAAGCGTTTGCACACTATCGCTTCTAAGCTGTGCTGAACTGAGAGAGGCCTCCTCTCTCAGTCAAAAGGCTCGTTTAGAGCGATCCAGGCCTTCGTCTTCAGGACGAGGGCTTTTTTACTTTAAGGAGTTGGATTAATGGCTCGTCAGACCCCGATTGATCGCTACCGTAATATAGGTATCTGCGCGCACGTCGATGCAGGTAAAACTACCACTACGGAGCGCGTTCTTTACTACACTGGTTTGTCGCACAAAATCGGTGAGGTACACGATGGTGCTGCAACAATGGACTGGATGGAGCAGGAGCAGGAGCGCGGTATCACTATTACCTCCGCGGCAACCACCTGTTTCTGGGCGGGAATGAGCCAGCAGTTCGATCAGCATCGAATTAACATTATTGATACTCCCGGGCACGTAGACTTCACCATTGAGGTGGAGCGTTCACTGCGTGTTCTTGATGGCGCTGTAGTTGTGTTGTGTGCGTCCTCGGGTGTACAGCCTCAGACTGAAACAGTCTGGCGTCAGGCTAACAAATATGAAGTGTCGCGTATGGTGTTCGTCAATAAGATGGACCGTGCCGGTGCTGATTTCTACATGGTGGTTGAGCAGCTTAAGAAGCGTCTTGCTGCGACGCCTGTGCCGCTTAACATTCCAATCGGTGCTGAAGATAACTTCAAGGGTGTTGTCGATCTGGTGCAGATGAAGGCGATCATGTGGAATGAAGAGGATAAAGGGATGACCTATACCCTCGAAGAAATTCCAGCTGATCTCCAGGATAAGGCTGAAGAGTTGCGTGAACAGTTGGTAGAGGCTGCTGCTGAAGCTAACGAAGAGCTGATGGATAAATACCTTGAGGGAGGTGAGCTCTCTGACGAGGAGATTAAAGCAGGTATCCGTCAGCGCACACTGGCAAACGAAATCGTGCCGATGTTGGCCGGTTCTGCATTTAAGAACAAGGGTGTTCAGGCGGTACTGGATGCAGTCATCGAATATCTGCCGTCGCCAACGGAAGTTAAGGCGATCGAAGGTACGCTGGATGATAAAGATGAAACGGTAGCATCTCGCCAAGCAGATGATGATGCGCCTTTTGCCTCTCTGGCATTCAAGATCGCAACAGATCCGTTTGTGGGGACACTGACGTTCGTACGTGTGTATTCCGGTGTGCTGAACTCTGGTGACAGTGTGTATAACTCGGTTAAACAGAAGAAAGAGCGTATTGGTCGTATGGTGCAGATGCATGCGAACAGCCGAGAGGAGATCAAAGAGGTCCGCGCGGGTGATATCGCTGCGATGATCGGCCTTAAAGATGTTACTACCGGTGATACGCTGTGTGATCCTGACAAGAAGATCGTCCTGGAACGTATGGAGTTCCCTGAACCGGTAATCTCCGTGGCGGTTGAGCCCCGGTCGCAGGCTGATCAGGAGAAGATGGGGATTGCACTGGGTAAGCTGGCACAGGAGGATCCCTCTTTCCGTGTTGAGACTGATGCTGAAACGGGTCAGACAATCATCTCCGGCATGGGTGAGCTGCACTTGGATATCATCGTTGACCGTATGAAGCGAGAGTTCAAGGTTGAAGCGAATATTGGTAAGCCTCAGGTGGCTTATCGTGAGAAGATTCGTAAGCCGGTTGTTGCAAACCACAAATTCGTGCGTCAGTCGGGTGGTCGTGGTCAGTATGGTCATGTAGTGATCGAGTTCACGCCGAGTGAGGAGGAGGGGCTGGAGTTCGTCAGTGAGATCGTCGGGGGGTCGATTCCTAAAGAGTACATCCCTGCTATTCAGAAAGGTATTGAAGAGCAGATGAAGAATGGTGTGCTTGCCGGTTATCCGTTGATCGGTTTGAAAGCACGCCTCTATGATGGCTCTTTCCATGAGGTCGACTCTAATGAGATGGCATTCAAGATCGCCGCTTCTCAGGCGCTGAAAAAGTATGCAATGGATGCTGATCCAGCGCTGCTTGAGCCGATCATGAAAGTGGAGGTGGTAACGCCTGAAGAGTATATGGGTGACGTGATGGGCGACCTGAACCGTCGTCGTGGTCTGGTGCAGGGAATGGACGATTCACTGTCAGGTAAGATCATTCGCGCACAGGTGCCGCTCGGGGAGATGTTCGGTTATGCAACCGATCTGCGTTCCGCTTCACAGGGGCGTGCGACCTACTCAATGGAGTTCGAAACTTACGCTGAAGCACCCAAAAATATACTGGATGCGATGCTGGGGCGTTAAGTCGGTACGATCTTGGTTAAATCAAAGGAGGCTTCGGTCTCCTTTTTTATTTGCTATTGATCGACGTGTTGTAGCAGCTTTCTCGCGAAACAAGGCGGTGACCAATATTCGACTATGTGATTCCAACAAAAAGCCCCAGGCACCGAAGTGGCTGGGGCTTTCTTTAAGCAGCTAACTGCTTACTTTTTCGCTTTGCGCTCTTTGGCTTCCGCGATAACAGTCTCAGCAACGTTCTGAGGGCAAGCTGCGTAGTGGCTGAACTCCATAGAGAACTGACCACGACCAGAAGTCATAGTACGCAGGTGGCCGATGTAGCCGAACATCTCAGACAGAGGTACGTCCGCCTTGATGCGAACACCAGTGACGCCTGCTTCCTGATCCTTGATCATGCCGCGACGACGGTTCAGGTCACCGATAACATCACCAACGTGATCTTCTGGAGTGAACACGTCAACTTTCATGATCGGCTCAAGAAGCTGTGGGCCCGCTTTAGGCATAGACTGACGGAACGCGCCTTTTGCGGCGATTTCATATGCAATTGCTGAAGAGTCAACTGCGTGAGATGCACCGTCGAACAGTTCAACTTCTACGTCTACTACTGGGTATCCAGCCAGGGTGCCTTCCTGCATCATGGACTGGAAGCCTTTCTCAACTGCAGGCCAGAACTCCTTAGGAACGTTACCGCCGACAACTGTTGAGCTGAAGGTGAAACCAGTACCTGTTTCGCCTGGGCGCATGCGGTAGTCGATCTTACCGTACTGACCAGAACCACCAGACTGTTTCTTGTGAGTGTAGCTGTCTTCGATTGCAGTAGTGATAGACTCGCGATATGCAACCTGAGGCTTGCCAACAATCAGTTCTACACCGTAAGTACGCTTCAGGATGTCGACTTTAACGTCAAGGTGAAGCTCACCCATACCTTTAAGGATCGTTTCGCCTGAATCTTCATCAGTTTCAACGCGGAAAGATGGATCTTCTGCAACCATCTTGCCGATCGCGATACCCATCTTCTCGGAGCCGTTCTTATCTTTAGGCGCTACGGCGATAGAGATAACAGGCTCTGGGAATACCATTGCTTCCAGTGTGCACTCGTGCTTCTGATCACACAGAGTATGACCAGTCTGTACGTTTTTCATGCCTACGATCGCGATGATATCGCCAGCAGTTGCGGACTGGATCTCGTTGCGATCGTTAGCATGCATCTCAACCATACGGCCGATACGCTCAGTTTTGCCCGTCGCGGAGTTCAGGATGGTATCACCCTTGTTCAGGACGCCGGAGTAGATACGAACGAAGGTCAGGGCACCGAAGCGGTCATCCATAATTTTGAATGCCAGTGCGCGCAGTGGCTCGTCAGCAGATACAATTGCTTTTTCGCCGGTTGGGTTACCCTCTTCGTCGGTCAGATCCTGAGGCTCAACTTCTGTTGGGCTTGGCAGGTAATCAACTACACCATCAAGTACCAGCTGAACACCTTTGTTCTTGAATGCTGAACCACAGAAGGTTGGGAAGAAGTCGAGGTTGATTGTACCTTTACGGATACACGCCTTGATCTGCTCTTCGGTCGGCATTTCGCCTTCCATGTATGCCATCATCAGATCATCGTCCTGCTCAACGGCAGTCTCAATCAGCTCTTCGTGGTACATGTCGACGTCGTCGACCATGTCCGCTGGAACGTCCTTGACCTCGTAGTTCTCTGGTAGGCCAGAGTCATCCCATACGTAAGCTTTCTTGGTCAGGACGTCAACAACACCGACGAACTCATCTTCACGGCCGATTGGCAGAGTCATAATGAGAGGCTTGGCGCCCAGAACGTTTTTGATCTGCTCTACAACGCAGTAGAAATCAGCGCCGAGGCGGTCCAGCTTGTTGACGAAGATAACACGTGCAACTTCTGATTCGTTAGCGTAACGCCAGTTGGTTTCAGACTGAGGCTCAACACCACCTGAACCACAGAATACGCCCACACCACCATCAAGTACTTTCAGAGAACGGTAAACTTCAACAGTGAAGTCAACGTGCCCAGGGGTATCGATGATGTTGAAGCGGTGATCTTTCCAGAAGCAGGTAGTAGCTGCAGACTGGATGGTGATACCACGCTCCTGCTCCTGCTCCATGAAGTCGGTTGTTGCAGCTGACTGAATGGTGATACCACGCTCAGCTTCCTGTTCCATAAAGTCAGTTGTTGATTCACCGTCGTGTACCTCACCGGTTTTATGGATTTTACCGGTGAGTTTCAGGATTCGCTCAGTTGTGGTGGTTTTACCCGCGTCAACGTGAGCAAAGATGCCTATATTTCGATATTTGCTTAAATCAGTCATGGTCTCACTCAGATTCATGGAGTCATATGTAAAAAAGTGCGCGACATTATACGTTTCTGCGGGCCTCGTTGGAATAGTTGATCGTTATGTAATCAGTGATAGTGAGCAAAATTCACCTTCTATATATAAGGAAGCGATAGCGGAAGCGAAAAAAGTTAGATTTTTTTTCGAAAAATAGAGGCTTTGCTTGACTCTGTTAGCCATAAGGTTAAAATTCCGCGCCCATACGGACTGCCTTTATCTGTTGGCAGTTACTTTGTATAAGCAACAAATTAAAGGAAAAGCTCGTGGCTAAACAAGCATTTGAACGTAACAAGCCGCACGTTAACGTTGGTACAATCGGCCACGTTGACCACGGTAAAACTACTCTGACCGCTGCGCTGACTCGCGTATGTGCTGAAGTTTGGGGCGGCGATGCCGTTGCATTCGATGGTATCGATAAGGCTCCTGAAGAGCGTGAGCGTGGTATTACCATCAACACTTCTCACGTTGAATATGAGTCTCCAACTCGTCACTACGCGCACGTAGACTGCCCAGGACACGCTGACTACGTTAAGAACATGATCACTGGTGCTGCTCAGATGGATGGCGCTATCCTGGTTTGTTCTGCAGCTGACGGCCCAATGCCACAGACTCGTGAGCACATCCTGTTGTCTCGTCAGGTAGGTGTACCTTACATCGTTGTGTTCCTGAACAAAGCGGACATGGTTGACGATGAAGAGCTGCTTGAGCTGGTAGAGATGGAAGTTCGTGAACTTCTTGATCAGTATGACTTCCCAGGTGATGACACTCCAATCATCACAGGTTCTGCGCTGATGGCTCTGAACGGTGAAGATA
>JBFEXW010000090.1:0-7630 GCA_041562495.1 Marinobacterium sp.
ACCGCCGTGGAAGACCTGCTCTGAACACTTCGCAAACTTCACCCGGAAGCAGGCTCCGCGAGGCCGTTCGCGATCATGCGCCATTGCAGGCCGTGGGCACCATCAATGCGTTCACGGCAAGAATGGCGAAAGCGATTGGCCATCAGGATGCGCAACGGATCGCTGAGAACCTCAATGAACTGTGTTTCTCCAGCAAAACCGATCTGGAGTTACGAACCCTGCAGCACAATCTGATGCAGCTTAAGTTTTAAGCGCAGTACAGAGCCCAGATAAAGCTGCGATGTCCTGACTGATTACCTTATCCCTGCTGCTATTTTGAGCTAAAATCAGCGTCCTCAATTGACTATCTACAGCCCAGACTATCGAGGTTTACATGTCCGACAACCTAGTATTTCCTGCACAACCAGCCGTCAGTGTAGCGATTCAGGGAAGTGAGCAGAGGTTTCCTGTGCACCGTATCTTCTGCGTTGGACGTAACTATCACGCACATGCTGCTGAGATGGGCGACAGCATTGATAAAACCACGATGGAGCCGTTCTATTTCATCAAGGACCGTAGCTCGATTCTGCCGTCAGGCAATGATCTGACCTATCCGCCTCAGACAGCAGATCTTCAGTATGAAATGGAACTGGTCGTTGCTATAGGCCAGTCAGGCTTTGAAGTTGCTGAAGCTGATGCAGAGAAACTGATTTATGGTTACGCCTGCGGCCTCGATATGACCCGCCGTGATCTGCAGCAGAAGGGCAAGGATAAGCGCCGTCCCTGGGATCTGGGTAAAAACTTTGAACAGGCTGCAGTTATCTCTGCAATCGTTCCCAAAAACAGTTCGGACAGTCTGAAGCAGGGAGAGATATCACTGCAGGTCAATGGTGAAACTAAACAGCACTCAGATCTGACGCAACTGATCTGGAATATCGACGAGATCATTGCGCATCTGTCGAAGTTTTATCACCTGCAACCAGGAGATCTTATCTATACGGGTACGCCTGATGGTGTCGGTCCGGTAGTGCTTGGCGACCTGATTGAGGGAAGTGTTGCAGGTGTAGGAGAGCTTTCTGTTAAAGTTGTTTAATCAGCTAATCCAAATTAGGATATTTACTTGCTGAAAGCACTAACTCGTTCTAATCTTAAAATAATTTTAGTAACGATGGAGTAACGTATGTCCTGCAACGTAGGTGGAATTGATCGTTTTTTACGAATCGTTATTGGGCTTGCGCTGATCATAGCCGCATTTATGGGCTATCTCGGTGTCTGGGCTTACGTCGGTATCGTACCGCTCGCCACAGGTCTGTTGGGGTGGTGTGGTGTCTACGCACTTCTCGGCATCAGAACCTCGAAAAAGTCCTAGTCCTTTAGTAAAAAGGTCGAGCATCAGGTGCCATTCGGCTACCGATGCTTAACCTGTCACTCAGGTAACACTTTCTATTAGATCTTAGCCAGATATTGCTCTGCGCGCTCCAGGGTAGAGAGTTTCAGCGCATCCTGATCGGGTACATCTACGCTCAGCGCTTCAGATATCGCGGTGATATAACGGGCAAAGTCAAAGGAATCGATATCCAGCTCCTCACGTATATCGACGGTTGGATCCAACGCATCAAGATCCGCTTCGGGAGCAAGATTTTTCAGCTCCCTTTTCAGTATTTCACGAATTTGCTCAACTGATCCTGCCATTTGATTTACAACGCCTCCGGTGTTTGCAGAAGTTTATTCAGCGTATTCAGAAATATAGCACCCCGATGACCATCGCTAACGCGGTGATCGGCCGACAGTGATGCTGTGATGATCGGTCGCAGTTCCACCTTACCCTCTACAGCCCAGGGGCGTTCAACGACCTTGCCTAATCCAAGTATCGCCACCTGAGGTGGATAGATAACACCGAAGATCTGCTCAACACCGGTGTCACCCATATTGGTCAGTGTAATTGTCGGATCTGACATCTCCGAACTGCGTAGCATTCCGGTTCGGGCACGCAATATCAGATCGTTCAGATCATGCATCAGTTGATCCAGTGTTTTGCGATCCACATCATGCAGCGCCGGTGCGACCAGTCCGCCGCCTCGTAAAGCGATTGCCACTCCTATATGGATCCCCTCAAACTGTTCAAATACACCCTCTTTATAAAATCCGTTCAGCTCAGGCACCTTACGCAACGCCAGTGCCATCGCTTTCAGCGGCAAAACAACCTGCAACAGACGATCGGCGGCCTTACGTGTAGCATTTTCCTCGGTCAGCCACTGTTGCGCCCGCTGCATATCAATTTGAGTAGACAGATAATAGTGTGGAATATCCCGCTTGGATTTAGTCATTGCGGTGGCTATAGCCTGACGCATCAGCTCCGGATCAAAGCCACGTTTTAGGCGGGTGCTCTGCTGTGGCGCCGGTTCTGTTGCTGTTCCGGTTACCGCTTCTGTTGTGGGTAATGCCTGTTTTTCCCCCGCCTCAACGTCTGGAAGGGTAATCGCATCACCGGGGCCAGTGCCCCGGATGTCGGCCAGCACCAGCCCCAGCTCCGCAGCCCGTTTACGTGCGGCCGGTGAAGCTCTGACGCCTGATGAAGTTTGAGATGCGACTGGTTCTGAACTGACAATCGTTGCCAGAACAGTCCCGACCGGCACTCTCTCTCCGACTTTTACCCGTAGTTCGCCGACTCTGCCGTTTTCAAATATCTCGGTTTCTATTGCCCCTTTGGTGGTTTCAATCACCACCACCGGATCACCTGATTTCACCTGATCGCCTGGCTTTACCAGCCACTCAACCAACGTACCCTCTTCCATATCAGCGCCTAACGATGGCAAGGTAAAATCAGCCATTGCCGTTCACCACCTTTTGGGCTGCAGCAACAATATCTTCCACCTGTGGCAGGGCAGCATCTTCAAGCTGTTTAGCATAGGGGATCGGCACTTCGGCGGCGCAGACTCGTTCCATCGGCACATCCAGTTCATAAAATGCCTGCTCATGTATACGTGCCATGATCTCTGCCGAGATCCCACCGCTACGCCAACCCTCATCAACTATCACCACCCGGCGGGTTTTCCTGACTGTCGCCAGAATCGCTTCATCATCAAGCGGCCTGAGTGTACGCAGATCCAGCACCTCTGCATCGATCCCCTCACCGGCTAAGCGTTCGGCTGCTTCCAGACATTTCCATAAGGACCCGCCATAGGTAATCAGGCTGACCTGAGTACCCTCTCGGCGTATCCGCGCATGATCAATATCCACAGCGCCCGCCTGTTCCGGTAATAATCCTTTACGGTTGTAGAGCAGTATATGCTCAAAGATCAGCACCGGATCGGGATCGGCCAGCGCGGTCGCCAGCATCCCCCGGACATCCTCTACTGTGGCCGGAGTCAGGACTTTTAATCCTGGTATATGTGCATAAAGGTTTTCAAGACTATGGGAGTGCTGTGCCGCCAACTGAAGACCACCACCGGTCGCCATGCGGATCACCAGTGGCACATTAATCTGCCCTCCCGACATATGCAGGTAAGTTGCTGCGGTATTGATGATCTGATCCGATGCCAGCAGACTGAAATTAACCGTCATCACCTCAACGATTGGGCGCATTCCACCAATCGCCGCACCTACACCAGCCCCCACGAAAGCGGATTCCGACAGTGGCGTATCACGAATGCGGTCAGGGCCAAACTCCTCGAGAAATCCAAGGCTCACTGCATAGGAACCACCATAACGTCCGACATCCTCACCCATCAGAAAAACACGGTCATCCTTTGTTAAGGCTTCGCGTAATCCCTCTCGTGCCGCTTCCCGGTAGCTGATTTCGCGCATTCCCGCCGGAACCTGAGAGCTCATCACTGCGCCTCCGAGTAGACAAATCGACCCAGCTCACTCACCGGTTCCGGCGTACCCGCTTCAGCAAAGGATACGGCTGCACTGATCTCAGCAGCGATATCAGCTTCCAGCGCTTCGCGCTTCTGATCATCAAGAATGCCTGACGCCTTCAGACGGGCTGCGAAGGTACGTAGCGGTCCCTGCAGCTCATGATCCTTCACCTCATCCTTGCTGCGGTAGCGCTCGGCATCGAACATGGAGTGTGCTTTAAAACGGTAGGTCTGCAATTCAAGAAAATAGGGACCTTTGCCAGACCGGGCATGCTCAGCTGCCCGGCGTGCGGCAGCTTCAGTTGCCAGCACATCCATACCGTCAACCTTCTCCGCACTAACCTTATAGCTGCGCGCCTTTTCGACTAACTCTGTTTCTGATTCTGAACGATCCAGCGCTGTACCCATGGCATAGAAGTTATTTTCACAGCAAAACACCACGGGTAGTTGCCACAACGCCGCTAAATTCATCGACTCGTGAAACTCACCTTCTGCCATCGCGCCCTCACCAAAAACACACCAGGCTACAGCGCCGCTATTTTTCATCTTCGCCGCCAGCGCGTATCCCACCGCGACCGGCATACCGGCCCCGACAATGGCGTTTCCTCCGATAAAATTGGTGGTTTTATCGAACAGGTGCATGGAGCCGCCGCGCCCGCGACTACACCCCTCCTGCTTGCCAAACATCTCCGCCATCACCGCATTCATGGAGATTCCGCGCAGTAACGCATGGCCGTGCTCGCGGTAGGTAGCAACAACAGCATCCTCAGGTGCAACCGACTCCATAACGCCGGTGCCTACGGCCTCCTCACCAATATACAGGTGCAGAAAACCGCGGATTTTGCCGTTGCTGTACATCTCTGCACATTTCTCTTCAAAACGGCGTACACGTAACATCTTCCTGAACAGGTCAAGCGCGTGGACGGCTGCTATATTTCCTGTCAAAGGTTCAGCTGTTTCAGTCATCGTATAGATTCTCCGCTAGAGGAATTCTGAGTCAGTCTTCCAGAGTCGAGGTATCACGCAGGGTCTCCCCGGTTTCCCGAGCTTTCAGCAAACGCCTCATGATTTTTCCACTACGCGTTTTGGGTAGTTTCTCTTCGAATGCGATATCCTTGGGTGCCACAGCGGCTCCCAAACGCTTACGCGCATACCCCAGAAGTTCGCGCTTCAGCTCCTCACTGGGCGTATAACCGGGATTAAGACTGACAAAGGCTTTAACCATCTGGCCAAGCGTAGGCTCAGGAACACCAATCACACCAGCTTCAGCCACTGCCGGATGTTCGATCAGGGTGCTTTCCACCTCAAAAGGTCCGATCAGGTGTCCCGCCTGCTTGATCACATCATCAGCACGCCCGACGAACCAGAAATAGCCATCAGCATCGCGCTCTGCCAGATCCTCAGTCAGATACCAGCCATCAACGAAACAGCTCTTGTAACGCTCCTCATTGTGGAGATAACCCCGAAACATCGACGGCCAGCCCGGTTTGAGAGCCAGTTCACCCTCTTCGTTGGGTTCAGTGATCTCTTCAATGCCACCCTGTTCCAGACGCCGTACAATGGTTGCTGAAATGCCGGGAAGGGGCCGTCCCATCGACCCTGGACGAATATCCGTAGCGGCCAGATTAGCGATCATGATGCCGCCGGTTTCGGTCTGCCACCAGTTATCATGAATTGGCATCCCGAACGCCGCCTGCCCCCAGACCACTGCCTCCGGATTCAACGGTTCGCCTACGCTGGCGACAAAACGCAGTTTTGAAAACTGGTGTTGCTGTGCCAGATCAGTACCCAGTTTCATCAGCATACGAATCGCCGTTGGCGCGGTATACCAAACGGTTACACCCTGCTCCTGAAGAATGTTGTACCAGCGGGGGCCATCAAAGTCGGGTTCATCCACCAACATGGTGATGCCATGCAACAGGGGTGCAATGATGCCGTAGGAGGTACCTGTGACCCAGCCGGGATCGGCAGTACACCAGAACAGATCATCTTTGTGCAGGTCCAGTGCGTACTTGCCGGTCATATAGTGCATCATCACCGCCTGATGCACATGAATCGCACCCTTGGGCTTTCCGGTGGTACCACTGGTGAAATGCAGCAGTGCCATATCTTCCGGGTCTGTCGCACCGATGGTGTATTGATCGCTGGCCTGGTTCATCAGTGACAGCAGGTCTTCAGTACCCTCGATGTCGGTTGGCTGGCCCGATTCATCCACCAACAGCACAAACTCCAGATCCGGCATGGTGTCACGGTAGGGTGCGACCTTTTTCTCATAAAGCTTGCGAGTGGTCACCAGCACCCGCCCCTCGCCGGCATTAACACGTTCGGCGATAGGCTCAGGGCCAAAGGCGGAAAACAGCGGACAGAATACGGCCCTGTGCTTCAACGTGCCCAGCGCAGCGATATAGAGTTCAGGTATGCGGGTACAAAGTACAAAAACGCGATCGCCATTACTAATACCCAAGGTCTGCAGAAGGTTGGCAAAGCGATTGGTTTGACGGCTCAGGTCATCAAAACTGAATTCGCGGGTATCACCCTGCTTGCCAAGCCAGCGCAGCGCGACCTTGTCCCCCAGCCCTTTCAAGACATGACGATCCACCGCTTCATAAGCGATATTAAGTCCGAGATTATCGGGGAGACCATCAAGCTCAGCGCGAATACTCTCCCAAGTAAAATCGGCACGGGTGCTGTCGTAATCAACCAGATTAGGCGTTAGTGTTTCTTCGGATAGGGTTTTCTTAATAACAGGATAACCAATGCCGGTACCGGGCATGCTGGAGGACATACTGACATCTCCACAAAACCTTATTTTAGTTGTGGATTTCAGTATAGACGGGCATTAATCCCTGTCAAAAGGAGTCGAAATTCTGTGCTTAGCAGGCCTGACCCGCGGCAAAACCTGACGCCCAGGCCCACTGGAAATTGTGTCCCCCAAGATGTCCGGTCACATCCAGAGACTCACCAATGAAATAGAGTCCTTTGACGCGTTTTACCTCAAAGGTTTTCTGCGAGACCTCATCGGTATCAACCCCGCCAATCGTAACCTCGGCTGTTCTGTACCCTTCAGTGCCTGAGGGCTTCACCTGCCAGTTCTTAAACTGCGCTGTGATCTGTAAAATACGCTCATTACTTAGCTGCCCCAGCTCTGCGTCTAACGACCAGAGCTCACAAAGCGTATTCGCCAGTCGTTTGCTCAGATAGTCCGCCAACAGGCTGGAGAGATGCATTCTGGGGTTAGATTCCCTTTTCTGTTTTAGCAGACTCGCCAGATCCAGGTTTGGCAGAAGATCTATCGCAACAGTATCACCCGGCTTCCAGTAGGATGAGATCTGCAGTATCGCCGGGCCACTTAATCCCCGGTGAGTAAAGAGTATGTTCTCTTTGAAGTGCTGCCCGTTGCAGCTCACATCAGCAAGCACTGAAACACCGGATAACTCCTTCAGCGGCGTCAGCAGATCAGGCTGTAGCGTAAAGGGCACCAGCGCTGCACGCCTATCGGTAACCCTGAGGCCAAACTGTTCTGCAATCTGATAGGCAAAACTCGTGGCACCACCGTTTGGTATAGAAAGCCCGCCACTGGCGATCACCAGTGATTCACAATGCAAGTCTCCACTGGGTGTCGTAACTGCAAAACCGGACTCGGTTTTATCCAGACGTTCGACACTGGTGTTGAGGCGAATCTCTACACCTGCCCACTCCGCTTCTGTAAGCAGCATATCCAGAATCTGCTTACTGGATTCATTGCAGAACAGCTGTCCCGGCGTTTTTTCGTGATATTCGATGCCATGTCG
>JBFEXW010000091.1:0-7509 GCA_041562495.1 Marinobacterium sp.
ACGACGCGCCCTTTATAGATATTGCCAAGTATTCCGCGACGCTTGGCTCGCTCGACATAGATCTCCTGCGGCATGCCGTTTTCGATCACCGCAACACGTGTTTCCATCGGTGTGAAGTTAATCAGTATCTCTTCACCCATTCTCTACTCCTTATCCCCTACCGACTGCCACACAGGCACGCCAATCTGGGCCAATAACTCTGCGGTCTCAGCGAGCGGCAAACCCACTACGCTGCTGTAACTACCGTCAATTCGTTTAACAAAAACCGCACCCAAACCCTGAATCCCATAGGCACCGGCTTTATCCTGTGGCTCACCACTTTGCCAGTAACTTAAAATCATCTCATCCGTAATGGAATTAAACTCAACTTCAGTGGTGACGGTACGCGACAACAGGCTCTCTGCGGTAGCAATCGCAACACTGGTAATCACTCTGTGACGCCGGCCGGAGAGGCTACCCAGTATCCGCTGCGCATCGGCCAGATCTGTCGGTTTGCCTAGCACCTGATCGTCCAGTGCAACCGTAGTATCGGCCCCCAGTACCGGACGACCGTCGTTGGCCATAAAACCCGCTTCAGCTTTCTCTTTAGCGAGACGGGACACATACACTTCCGGAGATTCACCCAGGCGCTGCTGCTCATCAATATCCGCAGGCGCGACGTCTACATTAACACCAATCTGCGCCAGCAGCGTTTTACGTCTGGGCGAAGCTGAAGCGAGTATCAGTCGGTTTTTATCAGGATCCATTGCGCTCTATATCAAAGGTTCGAGCAACCCAGCGCAGCACAATAAAAACGGCTGGCCATAACAGGCCACTAATCAGTGAGGGTAGCAGAAACAGAAGCGAATCACCGTGCGTTCCGGTTAACCCCTGCATCCAGTAATAAAGCAACTGATTGAGCCCAACAAGCAGCATCAATACAACACCCTGCTGAGGAGCAGGAAACATTCGTAAACGTCGATAGAGAAGCTGAGTAAGAAAAGCGATCAGTGTTAGTGCCAGCACATTAAGCCCAATCACCGACCCACGCGCCAGATCCAGTACTACACCCAAACAAAACGCATAGAACAGCCCTACACGGTGCGGTGACCAGACGATCCAGAACACCAGAAACATCGGCACCCATTCAGGCCGCATCCAGCGCAGCATCTCGGGCAGCGGAATCTGACTCAGGAACAGACTCACGATAAAGGTGCCCATAATAATCAGACCACCCCCGCCGCGTTCAGCCATCACTGCTCTCCGGGAATGGAGATTCTGCTGGCCGTTCCACCAGTAACAGGTGACGACTCTTATCCAAACGGGCGGTTGGCTCTGCATGGATAACCATGAACTGACGACCGGGGTCCCGTGTGACTTCAGTAACTTCAGCTACCGGATAACCGGATGGGAAACGACCACCCAGACCGGAGGTAACCAGAAGATCACCGACCCTGATATCAGCGGTACTGGGCACAAAATCCAGCTCCAGCCTGCCCGGATCACCGTTGCCAAGTACCACGCTCCTGAAACCTGTACGTACCAGTTCAACTGGCACGGCAGCGCGCGAATCGGTAATCAGCATAACCCGGCTGGTTAACGGTGAGGTCGAAACGACCTGTCCCATAACGCCCCCCGCATCCAGAGCGGGCTGTCCGATAAAGACGCCATCTTCACTACCCAGATTGGTCAGAATTTCATGCTGAAACGGATCAGGATTGACACCGATCAGTTCGGCCAGCTTAACCTCATCAGGGACATGAGAACGGGCGTTAAGAAGAGCTCTTAACCGACGATTCTCGGCAATCAGCGTTGCATTCTGCAATACACGCTGTTCAAGAACCAGAGACTCCGTACGTAAACGATCATTTTCAGCGATCAGCGTGGATCGCCCCACCACCATATCTGAAAGACTGTCAGCCATTCGCGCGGGCACATCAACCAGCCACTGCAGAGGTGTAACGATAAGATTGAGATAGTTACGCCCATCTTTAAACCGGTCAGAGTTTAAATCAAGCGCGATCAGCGTCAGGGCGACAACAACAAGTAACCCAAATAGCACTTTTGACGGCCCGTTACGGAAGATCATATTCGGTACCCACCCGTCACTGCCGAGGTTTGATCAGTGGCGGACTGAAGCCACCACTGACACACAGGAAGTTTAATCGTAAGACAGCAGCTCAAAACCCTGGCGATCCAGCATCTCCAGAGCTCGGCCACCGCCGCGTGCGACACAGGTCAGAGGGTCTTCTGCAACAATCACCGGCAGACCTGTCTCTTCAGTCAGCAGACGATCCAGATTGCGCAACAGCGCTCCGCCACCGGTCAGAACGATGCCCTGTTCTGCGATATCAGCTGCGAGTTCAGGTGGACACTGTTCAAGCGCGCTCTTAACCGCCTGAACGATGGCCGCCAGAGGCTCCTGCAAGGCTTCCAGCACTTCATTACTGTTAAGGGTAAAGAGTCTTGGAATACCTTCAGCAAGATTACGACCACGCACGTCGATCTCAAGCACCTCCTGGCTGGGATAGGCTGTTCCTATCTCCTGCTTGATTCGTTCCGCTGTCGCGTCACCGATCAGGCTACCGTAGTTACGGCGCACATAGGTAACGATTGCCTCATCAAAACGGTCACCACCCACACGTACAGACTCAGCATAGACGATACCGTTAAGCGAAATGACGGCAATCTCAGTGGTACCACCGCCTATATCGACTACCATTGAACCACTGGCTTCATCAACGGGCAGGCCAGCACCGATTGCAGCCGCCATTGGCTCTTCGATCAGGTAAACCTCACGGGCACCTGCACCGATTGCAGACTCTTTGATTGCGCGGCGCTCAACCTGAGTTGATTTACAGGGAACGCAGATCAGGACTCTGGGTGAGGGCCGCAGAAAACTGTTGTTGTGAACTTTACTGATAAAGTACTGCAGCATCTTTTCGGTGACGTGGAAATCAGCAATAACACCGTCTTTCAGAGGACGGATCGCCGTGATATTTCCGGGAGTACGACCCAGCATCCGCTTGGCATCAGCACCTACGGCAGCAACTGATTTCTGGTTACCGTTAACACGAATGGCAACAACTGAGGGTTCATCAAGAACGATGTCATTATCACGAACAAAAATCAGCGTATTCGCCGTTCCCAAATCGATCGACAAATCGCTAGAAAAAAGCCCGCGAATTTTTTTAAACATTGGCTTAAATATCCTGAAACTGGCAAGTCGGGCGACTAAAAAATGGATCGGGGCATACTAGCAATCACAGGGATTTTGGGCAAGGAACAAATGTGTTACCTTTACGCCCTTAAATTACGAGCAGAATGTTGAATACCCACGATAAAAGTCGGTGCGCGTTCTGTGTACACCCCTCAGACAGAATCAATCACGAGACAGGAACGATGTCACTCGACCGATCTGACGTTGAACGAATCGCTCATCTTGCCCGCTTGGCAATAGATGAGAACGATATCCCGGAATACACCACCAATCTATCAAGCATTCTCAACCTGGTTGACGAGATGCAACAGATCGATACTCAGGGTATAGAACCTCTGGCCCACCCACTGGATTCAGTCCAGCGTTTACGTGCCGATGAGATCACAGAACTGAACCAGCGCGACAAGCTGCAGGCTGTGGCTCCTCAGGTTGAAGAGGGACTCTTCCTCGTACCTAAAGTCATTGAATAACTGAGCGGCCAGGACCTACAGAAATGTTTGAAAAAAGTTTAACCGAACTTGCTCAGGATCTCAGTTCCGGCAATCTGAGCAGTATTGAATTAACCCAGGCGTATATCGACCGTATTGCAGCGCTTGACCCACAGTTCAATAGCTTCATCACCCAAACTCCGGAGATCGCGCTGGCACAGGCGAAAGCTGCTGATGAAGCACGCGCCTCCGGTAACGCAGGCCTGTTTACCGGTCTGCCAATCGCGCACAAGGATCTGTTCTGTACCGAAGGTGTCAGAACCAGTTGTGGATCCAGGATGCTGGACAACTTCCAGTCTCCCTACGATGCGACTATCGTTGCCCGATTCAAACAGGCGGGTGCCGTGATGCTGGGTAAAACCAACATGGATGAGTTTGCGATGGGCTCATCAAACGAAAACAGCTTCTACGGTGCAGCACGCAATCCCTGGGATCTCGACCGCGTACCCGGCGGATCATCAGGCGGATCTGCAGCCGCAGTAGCCGCACGCCTGACACCGGCAGCCACAGGTTCAGATACTGGCGGCTCAATTCGCCAGCCTGCGGCACTCTGCGGCATTACCGGCATCAAACCGACCTACGGTCGTGTATCACGATACGGAATGGTTGCTTACGCATCCTCACTGGATCAGGGCGGCCCCATGGCACGTACTGCTGAAGACTGTGCACTGATGCTTAACGTCATGGCGGGACTGGACCCTATGGACTCCACCAGTGCTGATCAGGCTGTACCCAACTACAGCGCAACTCTGAACACCAGGATCGATGGTCTGAAGATCGGTGTACCCAAAGAGTTTATGAGCGAAGATCTGGACCCGGCAATTGCCGATAGTATTCAGCAGGCGATCAAGGTTCTGGAACAGGCGGGGGCAGTGATCAAAGAAGTTAGTCTGCCAAACACCCGCATGTCGATTCCGGCCTACTACATCATTGCGCCGGCTGAAGCTTCATCTAACCTGTCACGCTTTGACGGTGTTCGCTACGGCTATCGCTGCGATGATCCGAAAGATCTTGAAGATCTGTACAAGCGTACCCGTGGCGAAGGCTTCGGGGCTGAAGTTAAACGCCGCATCATGGTGGGCACCTATGCCCTCTGTCACGGCTATTATGACGCCTATTACAAGAAAGCCCAGCAGATACGCCGTCTGATCCAGCAGGATTTCGCACGCTTGTTTGAAGAGGTTGATCTCATTCTCGGCCCAACAACTCCACACCCTGCGTTCAAAATTGGTGAAAAATCAAACGACCCTGTCGCCATGTATATGGAAGATATTTTCACCCTGTCACTGAACCTCGCCGGACTGCCTGGCATGTCTGTTCCCTGCGGAATGGTCAATGGATTGCCTGTCGGTATGCAACTGATTGGCAACTACTTTGATGAAGCCCGCCTGCTGAATGTTGCACACCAGTATCAGCAGATGACCGATTGGCATAAACAGAAACCAGCTACAGTTTGAGGGTTGAACAGATGGAATGGGAAACGGTAATCGGTCTTGAGATCCATGTTCAGCTCTCGACCAATACAAAAATATTCTCTGGTGCGAGTACCGCCTTTGGTGCTGAGCCTAACACACAAGCCTGTGCTGTTGATCTGGCACTGCCGGGCACTCTCCCCGTATTTAACGAGGGTGCTCAGCGTATGGCGATCATGTTCGGTCTGGCAATTGATGCCGAGATTGGTAAGCGCGCTGTTTTTGAACGTAAAAACTATTTTTATCCCGACCTGCCGAAGGGCTACCAAACAACTCAATTGGAGGCACCTGTCGTTGGTGCAGGGTATGTCGATATCGAGACAGAATCTGGTCAACGCCGTGTACGTATTCACCATGCACACCTTGAAGAGGACGCGGGTAAATCACTGCACGAAGATTTCCACGGCATGTCAGGCATCGACCTGAACCGTGCAGGCACACCACTGGTTGAGATCGTCTCTGAACCCGATATGCGTACCTCAAAGGAAGCTGCAGAGTACGCACGCAAGATCCATGCGATCGTAACCACTCTCGGCATCTGTGATGGCAATATGGCGGAAGGTTCCATGCGTTGCGACTGTAACGTATCCGTCCGCCCTAAGGGGCAGGCCGAGTATGGTACGCGTACCGAGCTTAAAAACATCAACTCATTCCGCTTTATCGAGCGCGCTATCGATACCGAAGTTACTCGCCAGATCGACCTGATTGAGGATGGTGGTAAGGTTGTTCAGGAGACCCGCCTGTACGACCCTGATCGCAATGAAACCCGCAGCATGCGTTCAAAAGAGGACGCTAACGATTACCGTTACTTCCCCTGCCCGGACCTTCTGCCTGTCGTCGTTGATGATGCCTATATCGAAGCGATCCGCGCTACGCTGCCGGAACTACCCGATGCCCGCAAAGCGCGCTTTATCAAAGAGTTCGGCCTGTCTGAATATGATGCCGGCGTACTCTCATCCTATCGTGCACAGGCAGATTACTTCGAACAGGTGGTCACTGAAACGAAGGACGCCAAGCTTTCTGCCAACTGGGTGATGGGTGAACTCGCCAGAATGCTCAATCAGGAAGATCTGGATATCAAAAACAGTTCGGTTTCCGCCGAGCAGCTCGGCGGCCTGCTGATCCGAATCAAGGACAACACCATCTCTGGCAAGATCGCCAAACAGGTGTTTGAGATCCTCTGGAGCGATGGCGGCAGCGCTGACAGCATTATTGAAGAGAAAGGCCTGAAACAGGTCACGGATACCGGCGCGATCGAGAAAACGATCGACGAAGTGATTGCCAGCGCTCCACAACAGGTTGAACAGTACAAAGCTGCACCTGAAGACAAGCGCGGCAAGATGATCGGTTTCTTTATGGGACAGGTGATGAAAGCAACTGGCGGAAAAGCCAACCCTGGTGCAGTTAACGGCCTGCTTAAACAGAAACTGGATGCACTTTGTGACTGATCTCCAGTAGACAGAGATCACCTGAAAACCCCAGCTTAAGCTGGGGTTTTTGCCTACTCACCCTAAACCTGCCGATTGATACCCATGATTACAGATATCAGTTTCTACCTGCTTGCAATCCCAGCACTACTGATTGTCGGCATCTCCAAAGGCGGTTTTGGTGGAGGACTGGGGATGGTCGCTGTGCCGATGTTAAGCCTCGCTGTTTCGCCCGTTACAGCAGCCGCAGTCATGCTACCGATCCTCTGCCTCATGGATATCTTCGCGCTACGTGGATTTAAAGGCAATTTCGATAAGAGCCTGTTAATTTCACTGTTTCCAGCCGCTTTAATCGGCGTGTTACTGGGAGCCGTCAGCTTTCATCTACTGAATGAACAGAGTATCAAGATCCTGATTGCAACCATGTCTCTGCTGTTTTGCGCGGATGCGGCTTATAAAGCGGTACGAAAAAAAACCAGAGCCGCCAAACAACCCAACAGCCTGAGAGCGGGCATCTGCTCCCTACTCGCAGGTTACACAAGTTTCAGCGTTCATGCAGGTGGACCTCCGCTCAACTTTTACCTGTTACCGCTGCGTCTTGAAAAATCGCTTTACGTATCAACGACAATCGCGTTTTTTATGTTTATCAACCTGATCAAGCTGGTCCCCTATATCAGCCTCGGGTTATTCACGACTGAGACGCTATACACCGCCGCCGTGCTTACACCACTGGCGCCACTGGGTATCAAGCTGGGGATCTGGCTGCACCACCGCATGGATGACAGGCTCTTTTACCAACTCTGTTATATTTTTCTATTTCTCACCGGTCTTAAACTCGCCTACGATGCGATCTAACAGCTACTAATAATAATCAGGGGAAACCGTGAACGATCAACTACTTACCAAAATACATGCCATTGTTG
>JBFEXW010000092.1:0-7469 GCA_041562495.1 Marinobacterium sp.
GCTCATCGGTCACACCCAACTCACCGGAGCGTGAAGTTGCAACCAGATGACCATCGGTACGCTCGACGAACTTCAGGTTGTGCAGACGGATCTCACCGCCGTTCTTAACCTGAATGTTATCAACAGCTGCTGCTCGTGATGCCGCACCACCGATGTGGAAGGTACGCATTGTCAGCTGTGTACCCGGCTCACCGATAGACTGAGCTGCGATAACGCCGACAGCCTCACCGATATTAACCTTGTGACCACGACCCAGATCGCGACCATAACAGCTTGAACAGATACCGTGACGTGATACACAGTTGATCGCTGAGCGCACTACGATCTCATCGATAGAGCTGTATTTGTCTTCATTAGACAGACGCGCAACCCAGGCTTCATCGATCAGCGTACCCGCTGCGATCAGTGTTTCGTTGCTCTTCGGATCTACAACATCACGCGCAACAACACGACCCAGTACGCGGTCACCCAGACCTACGACGATATCACCACCTTCGATCAGCGGCTGCATGATCAGACCTTCGTCTGTTCCGCAATCCACTTCGGTGATAACAACGTCCTGCGCAACGTCTACCAGACGACGAGTCAGGTAACCTGAGTTCGCAGTCTTAAGTGCAGTATCCGCCAGACCCTTACGAGCACCGTGAGTCGAGATGAAGTACTGCAGTACGTTCAGACCTTCACGGAAGTTCGCAACGATTGGCGTTTCGATGATTGAGCCGTCTGGCTTAGCCATCAGACCACGCATACCTGCGAGCTGTCGGATCTGAGCCGCGCTACCACGCGCGCCGGAGTCGGCCATCATGTAAACAGAGTTGAACGATTCCTGCTCAACTTCTACACCGTCCTTGTTAACCACAAGGTCGGTTTTCAGGTTTTCCATCATCTTCTTCGCGAGCAGTTCGTTTGCGCGCGACCAGATGTCGACAACCTTGTTGTATTTCTCGCCCTGAGTTACCAGACCATCAGCGAACTGACGTTCGATCTCTTTAACTTCAGCGTCTGCTTCATCGACGATATATTTCTTCTCATCCGGGATAACGAAGTCGTTAACACCGATAGATGCGCCAGAAATAGTCGCCTGACGGAAGCCCATGTACATCAGTTGGTCAGCGAAGATAACGGTGTCTTTCAGACCGCAGCGACGGTACGCTTCGTTAAGAAGACGTGAGATCGCTTTCTTCTTCATCGCCTGGTTAACAAACTCAAAAGGCAGCCCCTTAGGCACGATATCAAACAGCATCGCACGGCCTACAGTGGTCTCAACCAGTCCGTAGCGATCCTCTTCGTTACCCTCGATGTCACGGATGGTCTCAGCGATACGCACCTTGATGATCGCCTGAAGATCAACCTGCTTAGCACCGTAAGCACGCTGAACCTCTTTGATATCAGAGAACGCCATGCCTTCGCCTTTCGCATTGATGCGTGAGCGAGTCATGTAGTAGAGACCCAGTACCACGTCCTGAGAAGGTACGATGATAGGCTCACCGTTCGCAGGAGACAGTATGTTGTTGGTCGACATCATCAGTGCACGCGCTTCCAACTGAGCTTCCAGCGTCAGTGGTACGTGTACCGCCATCTGGTCACCATCGAAGTCAGCGTTGTATGCCGCACATACCAGTGGGTGCAGCTGGATCGCTTTACCTTCGATCAGTACAGGCTCAAACGCCTGAATACCCAGACGGTGCAGTGTAGGGGCACGGTTCAGCAGTACAGGATGCTCGCGAATAACTTCGTCGAGAATATCCCATACCAGCGGCTCTTCACGCTCAACCATCTTCTTCGCAGCTTTGATTGTCGTAGCGTAACCACGCAGTTCAAGCTTGGAGAAGATAAATGGCTTGAACAGCTCAAGTGCCATCTTCTTGGGCAGACCACACTGATGCAGACGCAGGTATGGACCTACCACGATAACCGAACGACCAGAGTAGTCGACACGCTTACCCAGAAGGTTCTGACGGAAGCGACCCTGCTTACCTTTGATCATGTCAGCCAAAGATTTCAGAGGACGCTTGTTAGAACCGGTAATTGCGCGACCGCGACGACCGTTATCCAGCAGCGCATCAACAGATTCCTGTAGCATACGCTTCTCGTTACGCACGATGATATCCGGTGCGTTAAGGTCGAGCAGGCGCTTCAGACGGTTGTTACGGTTGATTACGCGACGGTATAGATCGTTCAGATCAGAAGTGGCAAAACGACCACCATCCAGCGGTACCAGTGGACGCAGATCTGGCGGCAGAACCGGCAGTACTTCCATGATCATCCACTGAGGATCGTTACCAGACTTGTAGAACGCTTCCAGCAGCTTGAGACGCTTAGACAGCTTCTTCAGCTTGGTTTCTGAGTTGGTCTGCGGAATCTCTTCACGAATCATCTGAATTTCAGATTCGAGATCGATCGACTTGAGCAACTCAGCAACCGCTTCTGCACCCATGCGTGCATCAAAGTCATCACCAAACTCTTCGAGCGCCTCAAAGTACTGCTCGTCGTTCAGCAACTGACCCCGCTGCAGCGTTGTCATCCCTTCGTCGATTACAACGAAAGATTCGAAATAGAGCACACGCTCAATATCACGTAGCGTCATATCCAGCATCAGACCGATACGGGATGGCAGTGATTTGAGGAACCAGATGTGCGCAACAGGGGAAGCCAGTTCGATGTGACCCATGCGCTCACGACGCACTTTAGTCATGGTCACTTCTACACCACACTTCTCACAGATAACACCACGGTGTTTCATGCGCTTATATTTACCGCAGAGACACTCGTAGTCTTTTACTGGGCCGAAGATCTTGGCACAGAACAGACCGTCACGCTCAGGCTTGAACGTACGATAGTTAATAGTTTCAGGCTTCTTAACTTCGCCGTATGACCAGGAACGGATCATTTCCGGCGATGCCAGAGAGATACGAATCGCATCGAATTCGTCGCTCTGACTCTGAGACTTCAACAGATTTAATAAATCTTTCATGGTCTTTCATGCTCCTCGCGGAGTTAAGGGCCTGACAGTGTCAGGCCCGATGTTCAATTAGGCCCTTATTCGCTCTCAAGCTCGATATCAATACCGAGAGAGCGGATCTCTTTGATCAGCACGTTGAAGGACTCAGGCATGCCTGGTTCCATGCTGTGATCGCCATCGACGATGTTCTTATACATCTTCGTACGACCATTAACGTCATCGGACTTAACAGTGAGCATTTCCTGAAGCGTGTAAGCAGCACCATAAGCTTCAAGTGCCCACACCTCCATTTCACCGAAGCGCTGACCACCGAACTGAGCCTTACCACCCAGCGGCTGCTGAGTAACGAGGCTGTAAGAGCCGGTTGAACGTGCGTGCATCTTGTCATCAACCAAGTGGTTGAGCTTGAGCATATACATGTAGCCTACAGTCACAGGACGGTCGAACTGATCACCAGTACGGCCATCGAACAACCTAACCTGTCCGGTATCGCTCATGTCGGCCAGACGCAGCAGCGCTTTAATTTCAGATTCTTTCGCACCATCAAAAACAGGTGTTGCCAGAGGCACACCGCCTTTAAGGTTCTGTGCCAGAGTCAGAATCTCTTCATCGCTGAACGAATCCAGTTCTTCTGTACGGGCACAGGCCAGATCACTGTGGTTCGCGTTATATACCTGATCTAGGAATCCACGAACCTCTTTAACGGTTTCAGCTTTGGCGCGCTCAACTTCAAGCATGTTGTTGATCTTACGACCCAGACCTTTAGCAGCCGCACCCATGTGCGTCTCAAGGATCTGTCCAACGTTCATACGTGAAGGTACGCCCAGTGGGTTCAGTACGATATCTACCGGCTCACCGTTGTCATCATAAGGCATATCTTCGACTGGCATGATAACGGAGATAACACCCTTGTTACCGTGACGACCCGCCATCTTGTCACCAGGCTGTACGCGGCGTTTAGTCGCTACGTAAACCTTAACAATCTTCAGTACGCCAGGTGCAAGATCATCACCTGTCTGCAGCTTGTTCTTCTTATCATCGAAACGCTTATCCAGCATTTCACGACGCTCTTCAAGCTGCTTCTGAGCGGCTTCCAGCATATCCTGCGCAGCTGTGTCAGCCACTCGGATCTTGAACCATTCGCCATGTTTCAGCTCTGCCAGAAACTCAGAGGTGATCTCTTCACCTTTCTTAAGACCTGCACCGCCGTCAGCTTTCTGACCAACCAGAGCACGTTCCAGACGTTCAAAGGTTGCAGCTTCAACGATACGGAACTCGTCATTAAGGTCCTTACGGATACGAGACAGCTCTTCCTCTTCGATAGAGACAGCACGATCATCTTTCTTAACACCGTCACGGGTGAATACCTGAACATCGATAACCTTACCGATAGTACCGGTCTTAACACGCAGAGAGGTGTCTTTAACGTCCGATGCTTTCTCACCGAAGATCGCACGCAGCAGCTTCTCTTCCGGAGTCAGCTGAGTTTCGCCTTTAGGCGTCACCTTACCAACCAGGATATCGCCAGGACCTACCTCTGCACCGATATGAACGATGCCGGACTCGTCCAGCTTAGACAGTGCGGCTTCACCCACGTTCGGGATATCTGCAGTGATCTCTTCAGGCCCCAATTTGGTATCACGAGATACGCAGGTCAGTTCCTGAATATGAATAGTTGTGAAACGATCTTCCTGAACAACACGCTCAGAGATCAGAATCGAATCCTCGAAGTTGTAACCGTTCCACGGCATGAACGCGATACGCATGTTCTGGCCCAGAGCCAGTTCGCCGAGGTCAGTCGAGGGACCATCAGCCATGATATCACCACGTGCTACTGCTTCGCCTGGACGAACAATTGCGCGCTGGTTAATACAGGTGTTCTGGTTAGAACGCACATACTTGGTCAGGTTATAGATATCGACACCCGCATCGCCTGCACTGATCTCGTCATCGTGTACACGTACAACGATACGGCTGGCATCGACAGATTCGATTACACCGCCACGCTTAGCAACAACACATACACCTGAGTCAGTTGCCACGTTACGTTCGATACCTGTACCGACCAGCGGCTTGTCAGCACGCAGTGTTGGTACAGCCTGACGCTGCATGTTCGATCCCATCAATGCACGGTTAGCATCGTCGTGCTCAAGGAATGGAATCAGTGATGCTGCAACCGACACTACCTGACGTGGCGATACGTCCATGTACTGAACACGTTCTTTCGGCATAACCGTAAATTCGTTCAGATGACGTACAGCGACCAGCTCATCAGTCAGTTTCTTGCCTTCATCAACGGACGCAGAAGCCTGTGCGATAACGTAGTTCGCTTCTTCGATCGCTGACAGATAATCGATCTCTTCGGTTACCACGCCGTCAATTACACGACGGTAAGGTGTTTCGAGGAATCCGTAACTATTAGTACGCGCAAACACAGCCAGCGAGTTGATCAGACCGATATTTGGCCCTTCAGGTGTCTCGATTGGACATACACGACCGTAGTGAGTCGGGTGAACGTCACGCACTTCGAAGCCAGCGCGTTCACGTGTCAGACCGCCGGGGCCTAATGCAGAAACGCGACGCTTGTGAGTGATCTCAGACAGCGGGTTGTTCTGGTCCATAAACTGTGACAGCTGTGATGAACCAAAGAACTCTTTGATTGCAGCACCTACTGGCTTGGCGTTGATCAGATCCTGAGGCATCAGGTTATCCGATTCAGCCATGCTCAGACGCTCACGAACAGCACGTTCTACACGAACAAGACCAACACGGAACTGGTTCTCAGCCATCTCACCAACAGAGCGGATACGGCGGTTACCCAGATGGTCGATATCGTCTACTACGCCTTTACCATTACGGATGTCGATCAGCGTCTTCATCACGTCCAAGATATCTTCTTTAGAGAGGATACCTGAACCAGTCTCTTCCTCACGACCGAGACGACGGTTGAACTTCATGCGCCCTACTGCAGACAGATCGTAACGCTCCTCAGAGAAGAAGAGGTTTTCGAACAGGCCTTCAGCAGACTCTTTAGTTGGCGGCTCACCAGGACGCATCATGCGGTAGATCTCTACCAGCGCTTCCAGTTGTGAGCGAGTCGGGTCGATACGCAGCGTATCTGAAACGAACGAACCACAATCCAGCTCGTTAGTGTAGATAGTCTCGATACGATCAATACCGGCTGTACGCAGCTTAGCGATGAGATCTTCGGTCAACTCACTGTTGCAAGGCAGAAGGATCTCGCCAGTTGCTGGATCAACCACATCTTTAGCCGTTGATTTACCAACCAGATATTCAGTTGTAGATTCAAGCTGGGTCATGCCCGCTTTCTGCATCTGACGGATATGGCGCGGCGTAATACGACGACCCGCTTCAACGATCACTTCACCCTGAGGATCGAGAATCTCGAAACTCACGGTTTCACCACGCAGACGCTCAGGGATCAGGTCCATCTGAACCTTGTCATCACCCAGGTTCCAGCCAGTGGTGTCAAAGAATGTATCGAGGATCTCCTCCGCCTGATAGCCGAGTGCACGCAACAGTATGGTTGCCGGCAACTTACGACGACGGTCGATACGTACAAACAGTGAATCCTTTGGATCAAACTCGAAATCGAGCCATGAACCACGGTAAGGAATAATACGAGCAGAGTAGAGCAACTTACCTGATGAGTGAGTTTTGCCCTTGTCATGATCAAAGAACACACCGGGTGAGCGGTGGAGCTGCGATACGATTACGCGCTCAGTACCATTAACAACAAAGGTACCGTTATCTGTCATGAGCGGCATTTCGCCCATGTATACTTCCTGCTCTTTAATATCCTTAACCGCTTTGGTTGAGGAGTCACGGTCGTAAATAACCAGACGTACTTTCACGCGCAGCGGAGCAGCATAAGTAATACCGCGCTGCTGACACTCTTTTACGTCAAATACAGGCTCACCGAGGCGATAACCAGCGTACTCCAGGGCAGCGTTGCCGGAGTAAGATACAATAGGAAATACGGAATTAAAGGCGGCGTTTAGACCCTCTTCTTTGAGTCCATCCGCAGAAGCGCCCGTCTGCAGAAACTTGCGGTAAGAATCCAGCTGAATCGCGAGCAGATAAGGTACGTCCATTACCTGTCCGAGTTTACTGAAGTCCTTACGGATACGTTTCTTCTCAGTGTATGAATAAGCCATCGATGTTCCCCAGCATGTGCACCTAGGTTGAGAAACCGAAACCCGATAAAAACCGGGTCAAAAGTCCGTTAATTTAGTATCCACTAATAACGGAAAAAGGCCGGTGGCACTTTAGCCACCAGCCATTTGCTGTTAAGCGTACTTAAACAGCACAAGCGTCAAGAAAATTACTTGAGCTCAACAGAAGCGCCAGCTTCTTCGAGATCTTTCTTGATCTGCTCAGCTTCATCTTTAGAAGCGCCTTCTTTGATAGTTGCTGGAGCACCATCAACCATCTCTTTCGCTTCTTTCAGACCAAGGCCAGTCGCGCCGCGAACAACCTTGATTAC